>JBDTRQ010000302.1:0-7217 GCA_039931535.1 Ignavibacteriota bacterium | reverse complement strand
AAATATTCGCTACGAATTATTTTTAATTTGTATTCAAATTAGAGTAACCTGCATGATGATATTCAGGTCCCTGGATTTCTTTAACTTAGTGTAATTAACAATCAAAAAATATAAGCCTAACAAATGAATAAACTCGGATTTATAACCGGTGCAACATCTGGAATTGGAAAAGCTACTGCAAGCGAATTAGCAAAACTTGGGTTTGATTTAATTCTAACTGCACGAAATGAAATTAAAGGCAAATCACTTTCTGATTCTTTATCAAAAGAATATAAAATAAAATGTGAATTTATTAAGTGTGATATTTCTTCTTTAAATGATGTAAAAACTTTCGCGGAAAAAGTAAAATCAAAATACAATCGATTAGATGTTTTAGTTAATAATGCAGGCTCACGATTTCCTGATTATCAAAAAAGTGTTGATGGAATTGAACTTACTTTTGCAACAAATCATTTAGGGCATTTCTTACTTACACATTTGCTAATGGATTTATTAAGAAAATCTTCATCAGCAAGGATTGTAAATGTATCATCATCCGCTCACGCTGTTGAAGAAATTGATGTTGATGATTTGGCTTCTCCTAAAAATTATAATAGAAGTTTAGTTTACGGAAGGTCAAAACTTGCTAATGTACTTTTCACATATCAATTATCACAAAAACTAAATGGACAAAACATAACAGTAAATGCTTTACACCCCGGAGGAGTAGCAAGCAACTTCGCAAAGAATGAAGGATTAGTTAGATGGATAAAACATATTTCTTATTATTTACTAAAGAGGGACCTTTTAACCCCAAAACAAGGCGCTGAAACAGTTGTGTATCTTGCATCATCGCCGGAAGTTGAAGGAATTACTGGTAAATATTTTTACAAGAAAAGAGAAAAGAAATCTTCCGATGAATCTTACAATATTGAAAAAGCAAAACAACTTTGGGAGTTAAGTGAGAAACTTTGCGGAATAAAATGGGAATTAAATATTTAAACTGTACATATTAGCTGGCAAACATTTGAAATAATCCGTTCAAACTGTTTTTAATATCAAATATTCTTTGCAAATTCACTTTAACAAAATTTTAGAATTATGAATTGTCCTGCTTGTAAAAATTCAATGGTTATATTAGAACTTAATCAGGTTGAAATTGATTACTGTTCTGCGTGTAAAGGGATCTGGTTTGATAACGGTGAGTTAGAATTAATTTTTTCCAATTCAGATAACAAAACAATTGCAAAATCTTTTTCAATCAAAAAAGATTTTGATGAAGCAAAGCGAAGATGCCCAATCTGTAAAAAGAAAATGGATAAAGTTGAATTTGAAAATACAAATATAATTTTAGACAGATGCTCAAACAATCATGGTCTTTGGTTTGATAACGGCGAGTTGCAAGCATTATTAAAATCTGCCGAAGATAATAACAACAAAATGATTGATCTGTTGAAAGACATGTTCGGAGAATGAGTTCTATTTATTTTATAAAGATTATTAATTATCACTTAACATTAAACAACGGAGGCTAAAATGCCGTACATTCTAATTTTCCTTGCGATAATTGTTGTAGCTGTTCTGTTCTTTGTTTCGATTTACAACTCACTTGTTGGATTGCGCAACCGGGTTAAAAACGCTTTCTCACAAATTGATGTTCAATTGAAAAGAAGACACGATCTTATTCCTAATTTGATTGAAACCGTAAAAGGTTACATGACACACGAACGCCAGATAATGGAAAACATTACAAAGTATCGCAGCCAGGCAATGGATGCAAACACTGTTGGTGAAAAAGCTGCAGCAGAAGGAATGTTAAGCGGCGCTCTTGGTCAGCTTCGTGTACAGGTTGAAAACTATCCCGACTTAAAAGCCAATCAAAACTTTCTTGCTTTGCAGGAAGAGCTTACATCAACAGAAAATAAAATCTCTTTTTCACGCCAGGCTTACAACGATCAGGTTTTATTTTTTAATAATAAAATTCAAATGTTTCCTTCAAACATCGTTGCGGGAATGTTCAGCTTTAAAGAAGAAGAATTTTTTGAGATTGAAGACAAAACAGAAAAAGCAGTTCCAAAAGTTAGTTTTACTTAATACAGGATATTTTTCTCTATGATGTGGGAACTGATAGCAGCCAATAAAAGAAAATCAATTTATATTTTTATCGGGATGGGATTACTTCTCATCCTGATTGGTTTTGTATTTGGAAGTTTTTATTCTCCTGATAATGGAGGCTTCATTGGAATATTCTTAGCAGTTTTCCTTTGGGGAATTTTATCAATGATAAGTTACTTTGCGGGAAGTAAAATTCTGCTTGCAGTTAGCGGTGCAAAAGAAGTTACACAAGAAGTTCATCCGCAGTTGTTCAACGTTGTTGAAGAAATGCGCATCGCAGCAAACCTGCCTAATCAACCTAAAATTTATATTATATCCGATGCTGCACCAAATGCTTTTGCAACAGGCATCAAACCTGATAATACTGCAATTGCTGTTACTGCTGGTTTGTTAGGTTCATTAAATCGTGATGAATTGCAAGGTGTTGTGGCTCATGAAATGTCGCACATACTTAATCGTGATGTTTTACTTATGACTTTTGCAGGAATGATGCTTGGTGCGATTACTTTGATGTCAGAAGTCTTTACAAGAAGTTTATGGTTTGGCGGCGGTTCTCGTTATAAATCCAAATCATCTGATAAAGGTGGACAAGCGCAATTAATAATTATGATTGTTGCAATCGCACTAGCAATTCTTGGTCCGATTATGGCGCAGTTGATGTACTTTGCAATTTCTCGCAGGCGCGAATATCTGGCTGATGCTTCCGCAGTTAGATTAACGAGATATCCTGATGGATTAGCTTCAGCACTTGAAAAAATATCAAGCACTAATCTCGATTTAAAAACTGCAAACAAAGTTACTGCACCGATGTACATTATCAATCCTTTAAAGAAAAAAGGGATGCAGATTTCAAATTTATCAAGCACACATCCGCCGATTACAGAAAGAATTAATATTTTACGTTCGATGACACAAGGTGTTAACTATACAAATTATCAGGCTGCGTTCAATCAAATAAAAGGAAGACAATCCAATATTATTCCGCAATCCGGTTTAACAGAGACATCAAAAATGGGATTAAGAAGCACAGAACTTTCTCAAACTTCTTTTGAAACTACCAAACAGGTTAAAAGGGAAGTAGGTGATTTGATGATGAAGCTGAATAATTTTCTTTTTATTACTTGTACTTGCGGTGTAAAATTAAAAGTACCCCCGGATTTTAAAGAGCCCAACATCACCTGCCCAAAATGTGGAAGAGTTCATCCCATACCTGCATAAATAAAATCTGTAAGCAGGAAAAACCTCCAAGCTTTTTAAATTTTTACTTTTAAAATCGTGATTTTAACAAAACATTTTATTTGAAACCTTGGAGGTTTCAAATTTTGCTTAACGCGAGTTCCTGATTAAATCCAATCCGCTCATACCTGGCATTTTCATATCAACAATCAAAAGATCGTATTTCTCCTTTTCATATTTCTGTAATGCAGTTTCACCATCTTCAGTAGTATCAACCAGATAACTATCTTCTTCAAACGAATGGAAGAGAGATTCCCTTACGATTTTTTCATCATCAACTATAAGTATTTATTCATTTCTATCCATAAAAATTTCTCTTAAGCATATTGTTCATTTTGTGGAAGTAAAATATCATACTTTTTGAAAGTGTAAACTTTCTCAACAAAGTGGTGTTGATAAATTCATCACAATTTTAGAGAATACTTAGATTCGTATGGATTTGTTGAGTTGAATCGAAAAGCTTTGCTATAAATTTTTATTTCGAGTTACTTTAATTGTTCAGAATGAACAAGCATTAAAAAAAATCCGTTATTACCTAATTAGCATCAATTTTTTATTAGCAATACTGAGGCTTAGAAAGAATTTCTAATTGCCATACATTCTCTATCCTTAAAAAAAGAATAAAGTATTTGCCACTATTGATAAATATTAGAAGTTAATGATTTTAATTTATCAGGTTTCTTACTTCCAATTATTGCGCTATTTACCAAATTCTCATAATTATTTTTTTGGCAATTTTTTATCGGAATGGCATAAAATTGTATTTGGAAAAGCAATTATTTTAATTCGTTTTGAAAAACATTTGTCTAATTCTCGAAAGGAATAAAAAATGGCTGGCAAAAGTCGCCGAGATTTCCTTAAAAAGTCTGCTTTAGTTGGGGCTGGAATAACTGGACTTTCCACATCGACCGCAAAAGCGAGTCCTAAAAATATTTTATCAGAAGATCGAATGGGTGTTTTAGTTGATACAACTGTTTGTATTGGCTGCCGTCAGTGCGAGTGGGCTTGTAAAGATGCTCATGATTTACCCGCTGGTGATATAGAATCCTATAAAAATCGTGAAGTGTTTGATAAAATGAGAAGACCTGATCATACTGCATTAACGGTTGTAAATGAGTATTCACCAGGTAAAAATTCAAACCTTCCTGTTGATGTAAAAGTTCAATGTATGCACTGCGATCATCCTGCTTGCGTTTCTGCTTGTATAGTTGGTGCATTTACAAAACATGAAAATGGTGCAGTTACCTGGGATACAGATATGTGTATTGGATGCCGCTATTGTATGGCAGCCTGTCCATTTCAAGTTCCGGCTTTTGAATATGACAAAGCATTAAATCCAAAAATTATGAAATGCGATTTTTGTTTTGAGCTTACAAAGGTAGGAAAACTTCCCGCTTGTGTTAGCATCTGTCCGGTTGAAGCTCTTACCTACGGAAGCAGAACAGAACTTGTTAAGATCGCCCGCGAAAGAATTAAGAAAAATCCTGATAGATATGATGATCATATTTTTGGAGAATACGAAGTTGGTGGTACATCATGGATGTATCTGACAAATAAGAATTTTGCAGAACTTGATTTTCCAAAACTTGGCAAAAATCCGGCGCCCGGCGTTTCAGAATCAATACAACACGGAATCTTTGCATACTTTGTTCCGCCTGTTTCTTTATACGCATTACTTGGCGGAATTATGTGGATTGCTAAACGACGCAAAGAATTAGATGAGGAGGAAAAACAATGAGTCACGATGCTGTAAATCCTGTACCTATCAAACATAAATATTTTACTCCAGGCGTTTTTGTATTGATAATCATTGCATTAAACGGGTTTGTCTTTTTAATGGGCAGATTCTTTTTTGGAATTGGCGCCGTTACAAATTTAAATAATCAATATCCGTGGGGATTATGGATAGGCGTTGATGTTGCTGCGGGTGTTGCTCTTGCTGCAGGCGGTTTTACAACTGCCGCACTTGGTCACATCATGCACAAAGACGAGTATCATGCAATTGTACGCCCGGCATTATTAACTGCAATGCTTGGCTACACTTTTGTAGCGGTAGGAGTTTTTGTAGATATAGGAAGATGGTATTTTATCTGGCATCCGCTGATTATGTGGAACGGAAACTCTGCACTTTTTGAAGTTGGTATTTGTGTGATGATCTACGTATCAGTTCTTTACATTGAATTTCTTCCTGTAGTAACAGAAAGATTTATTGGTAAAGTTAAATTACCAGGATTTCTTTCCGGCTTAAATAAAATTGTAGATAAATTTTTACGTCTGCTTGATAAGGGACTTGCAAAAACAATGTTTGTTTTTATAATTGCTGGTGTTGTGCTTTCATCTCTTCATCAATCTTCTTTAGGAACATTAATGATTATTGCCGGACCTAAAATGCATCCTTTGTGGCAAACACCTATTCTTCCATTATTGTTTTTACTATCCGCAATTTCTGTTGGATTTCCTATGGTGATTTTTGAATCATTAATTGCTTCGCGCTCACTTGGATTAAAACCAGAATTGCCCCTCCTTTCAAAATTAGGTTCGATGATAGCGCCGCTGCTTGGAATCTATTTAGCATTTAAAATTGGTGATATGTTCATACGCGAAACTTTTGTTTACCTAACTGAATTTAATACAGCAAGTGTAATGTTTACTATTGAGATGTTGTTCGGTGTTATAATTCCGTTAAGAATGTTTTTATCCACCAAGGTTTTAAAATCACCTCTATTTCTTTTTATCGCCTCTGCCTTAGTAGTGTTTGGTGTTTTGATAAACAGGATTAATAATTTTGTTGTTGCGTACACTCCGCCTTATTCAACAGGATCATATTTTCCATCATTCGGAGAAATATCTGTAACGGTTGGATTTGTTGCAATGTTAATTCTTATTTATAGGTTTATAGTTCTTAATTTCCCTGTTATCAGTCCCCACGGAAAAAGAATTGCACAGCCTACTAAATACACGATAAAAGGAGGGATGTAATGAAAAGGCTGATTTCAACTCTATTGATTTTAATTGTTACCATTGGAATTAATGCACAGCAAAATCCTGGCGAAGATCATTCTAAACTAAAAATTAATTGTAAAACTTGTCACACTTGTGATGTTCCAACAAAAAGTGATCCGTGTCTTGTTATCTGCCCGCGTGAAAAGATAGCCACCGTATATCAAAAACCAGAACAAACACCTGAGTTAATTACTATAAATCAATTAAGTGATAAATACGGTCCAGTTTATTTTTCTCACAAGATACATGCTCAAATGTCAACTATGGGCGGGGGCTGCGAAACATGTCATCATCATAATACATCTGGACCAATACTTCAGTGTACTACTTGCCATTCGTCATCAAGAAAGCGCGAGGATGTAAGCATACCTGATTTGAAAGGTGCATTTCACAGGCAGTGTATGGATTGCCATCGCGAGTGGAGTCATGAAAACGGATGTAATACATGTCATACACTTAAAAAAGATTTGAAGAACGGAAAACAGGATAAAAATATCCAGAAGAAATATGCTGGTGTAAACCACCCTGTAATTCTTGAACCCACAAAATTAGTTTATGAAACAAAACCTGATATAGGAAAATTTGTAACTTTTTATCACGATGATCATACTAAGAAATTTGGATTGTCTTGTACAACATGCCATAAGCAGGAAAGCTGCACAAAGTGTCATGATGTTAATAGAAAATCAAATGATAAACCTAAAACTGTAACTACTAAAAAAACTTTTGAAGCGCAGCATACAAATTGTATTAGCTGCCACAGCAAAACTGAAAATTGCAGTAACTGTCATAATCAAAAAGTAACAGAAAAATTTGATCACGGTAAGAAAACAGGCTGGGCATTAAATAAGTTTCACATCAATTTAACTTGTGCAAAATGCCAT
>JBDTRQ010000301.1:0-10842 GCA_039931535.1 Ignavibacteriota bacterium | reverse complement strand
CGAACAAGGCCGTGGCGAACTGGCGCGTCAGGCTCGGTGGTTGGAGCCCGACGCGCGCGTTTTGAAGTTGCGCTCTCTCGGGCATTGATCTCTGGATCCGCCCAGTTTCAGCCGGTTTTCGCGTACTCCAGGGGTTGCGTCCGGCGCAAGGCTCGGCGCAGCCTCTTCAGGCTGGCTGGGCTCGCCGTGCCACGCCACAGCCGACGCAAGCCTCTAAAGCTGCTTTAATAAATCTTCTTTATCGTCTCAAAGAAAAAGATTTTTCTTTGCTCGATGTTCAGTACATGACTGAACATTTAAAAATGTTTGGTGCAGTTGAAATAAGTTTGGATGAATACAAGGATGAAATGGTTGAAGCTTATCAGCGTATATGTGAGTTTTAGTTATTAATGTTTTCCATTGGAATTACTATGAGTAACCCAATTATGTACTTTATTTATCAAATCATTTTTTCCAAACGGTTTTGATAAATAATCATCAAACCCGGAAGCTAAAAACTTTTTTTTATCACCAACCATTGCATGAGCGGTAACAGCAATAACCGGTACGTTTTTATACTGCGGCAATTCTCTTAAATTTTTTAACAACTCAACTCCACTAATACCTTTGCCAAGACTAATATCCATAAGCACAAGCGCATAAAGATTGTTAGAAATCAAATCCGTTGCATCTTTACTGTTAGACGCTGATTCAAGTTCAATTTCGCCTCTTAAAAATAATTCAACTATTTTTCTTGTTGCCACATCATCATCAACAACTAAAACTTTTTTCTTCTTTCCTAATGGTGCGGGAAGAATATGTTCATTTGCAATCATGTTTACATGCTCCAAACTAACGCTCCCACCTTCAGTGGGAAATACAACTGTAAAAGTAGATCCTTTATCAACTTCACTTTCAAGTGAAATACTGCCGCCCATTTTTTCTGCAAACTTTTTAGCGATAGTAAGCCCTAATCCTGCGCCTTCAAAATGGCGATTGTAACCTTCGCTAACCTGTCTAAACTCATCAAAAATACTTTCTTGATCTTCCTTAGCAATTCCGATTCCTGTGTCAACAACTCTAATCATAGCATAATCTTTTGCACATTTATTAATAACAGTTAACTCAATTGTTATTCCACCTTTATTTGTGTACTTAATTGCATTGTTTACAAGATTAGTTATAACTGAGTGTAATAGTCTTTTATCAAGTTTAGATAGAATAACTTCTTTTTCAATTTTTGTTTTTAAGTACAAATCCTTTTTCTGCGCAACAGGGCTCAGCATCGTTACAACTTCACTTACTTCTTCAGCAATATTTATTTGACTGTAATTAGTGGTTATTTTATCTGACTCAACTTTGGAAAGATCTAACAACAAATTTAAAGTTTCCATTAATCTTGTTCCGCTTTGCATTACTGTGGATATCATATCATTCCACTCTTGATTTTCAACTTCAGATTTTAAAATTTCCGTATAACCTAAAATTGCAATAAGAGGCGTTCTAAGTTCGTGACTCATATTTGCAAGAAAGTTTGATTTTAACTTGCTCATTTCTTCAGCGGTTTCTTTTGCAACAATCAATTCTTTTTTAGTACTTTCTCTTTCAATAACTCCACCAAGATTAGCTGCCGTTGTTTGAAGAATTGATATTTCACTTTCACTCCAAATTCTTTCTGACTGGCAGTAATCAAATCCAATAAATCCCCAAAACTGATTATTAACCATAATTGGCACAAGTAAAATGGATTTGATATTCTGCGCACTAAGTAAATCTCTTAATACTGGATTCAAATCTTTAACAAGGCTGTTAATAATTCCGCCGCTGTTTAACACCGGATACCAGCTTTCAAACATTGGATTATATTTTAAGTTTTGCATATCAGAATTATCAATTTCTGAACTAACTTTTCCATTAGTCCATTCATATCTTTGACTTAACAATGGTTCAGAAGTATGTTCATCAAAATGATTTTCAAAAATATAAACTCTATCTATATCTGAAGATTGCCCAAGTGATTTTAATGTTTTTGAAATTGCATTATCAAAATTTCTTTCTGTCAATAGAATATTAGCCGCATCTGCAACACCTTTAAAAAGATTTTTCTGATTAAGTAGTGTTTGCTCTAATTCTTTCTGATGCGTAATGTCTTTTAGTGTTCCGATTGTGGCTCGCTTACCCTGATAATTTATAACACGGGCACTCATATTAACATAAACTTTACCACCGTCTTTATGCAGCATGCGCCATTCATAAGATGATGGAGCTGATTTACCCTCTTGTCTTAGTTTGTAATTTTCTGCAACTAACTCAGCATCCTCAGGTGCAACAAATTTTATAAACGATGTTCCTTCAATTTCATTATTTTCGTACCCAATCATTTTGCCAAACGCTCTATTAACAAAAAGAATAACTCCATCAACAATTAAGAACACACCGTCCTGAATACTATCAATAAGTGTTCTGTATTTTTCTTCTGACTGAGCAAGTTCAATCTCTGTTTTCTTTCTTGATGTTATATCACGACAAGAAAAAATAAATCCATAAGGTGTACTGTCGCCGTTGCTTAAAACTTCGCGCTGCACTTCAAACAGGCATTCATCGCCATTATTTTTTATAAAGTGTAATTCCTGCGGTTTTAAATCTTTTTGGAATATCTTACTAAAACTTTCATCAGCTTTTTCTCTATCAGCAGGTGCAATGAAATTAATAAAGTTTTTATTCTTTACTTCTTCAAGATTATCATAACCTATAAACTTCATTCCAACTTCATTGATAAAGACAATGTTTCCATTTAAATCTGTAATACTAATAATATCCGGAAGTGTAGCAAGAAGTTTTTTATAAAGCTCTTCACTTTCTTTTAAAGCAGCTTCCGCACTAATTCTGCTGGAAATATCAGCAATAAATCCCTCTAAAGTTTCTACTTTTCGTTTTTTAGAAATTTGAGCGTTTCCCTTTTCCCAAACCCATTTTTCATTTCCACTTTTCGTTCTTATACGATAAACTAATTGATAAGATGTTTTTTTATTTATTGATTCTCTTATTGTTACAAAAACATTTTCTTTGTCTTCGGGATGGATTAATTCCATAAAAGAAATTTTAGAGTTGAGTGTTAACTCATCTGCAGAATAACCGGTTAACTCTTCACAACCCTGACTAACAAATTCCATTGTCCAATCATCATCGTAACAGCAGCGATAAGCCATGCCTGGCAGATTAGCCATAAGATTGGATAATTGTTTTTCACTTTGATGAAGTTTTGCTTCTGTTTTTTTTCGCTCAGTAATATTTCTAAGAATTGCCTGCACACCTATCATTTCATCCCCTTCTTTAATAGGAACAGCACGCAGCTCATAAGTAATTGTACCGCCGTCTTTTTTAACTCCACCTATTTCAAAAATCGGAATATCTTTTCCAATCATTAAACGAGATAAATAAAAAGCGGCTGAAACTGAAGATTTTGTTGTTAAGATTCCTGCCGTAAAAACATTTTTACCAATTAATTCGGTTCTCTTAAAACCGGATTCTTCCTCAAAAATATTGTTTACTTCCAGCACTTTCCCATGCGGATCAATAATCACAATCAAATCAGCAGCCTTATTGAATAGAAGTCTGTAACGTTCTTCTCTGCTCTTTAATAAATTATGATTTCTTGTTCTTTCAATTGCAAGCGCAATTTGGTCTGATACATAAATAAGAACATTTAAATCTCGTTCATCTAATCTTCTTTTTTCAGAATATGTTTGAACTACAATTACACCGAAAGTATCTTCACCAATTTTTAAGGGAACACCAATCCAATCAAGTGAATCTGTTCCGTAAAGATCAACCTCGCCATTTTCTACAAGCGTTTTAAATATTTCTTCATTTACGTGAAGCGGCTTGCCTGTTCTTAAAACATACTCTGTTAAACCATTGCTGGGCGGTGCTGTTTCATAAGGTTCGTCAAACTCATCAACAAAGTACGGAAAGCTTAAAAGATTTTTTTCTTTATCATAAATTGCAATAAAAAAATTATCTACGGGAAGTACATCACTTAAGGATTTCTGTATTGATGAGTAAAGTTCTTCAAGCTCTTCGTTTTCAATTACAGCGCGCGAAATCTGGTAAAGTGCGTTTTCTAATTGGCTCGATTTTTTTAATAAACTTATATCTTCTTTTACAGCAAGATAATTTGTTATTTTTCCATCGCTATTTTTTACCGGAGAAATTGTAACCAGCTCCCAAAAAAACTCGCCATTTTTTTTCTTGTTTAATAATTCACCTTGCCACTCATTGCCGTTAGAAATAGTGCTCCACAGATTTTCAAAAACCTTTGCATCATTTTCAGTTGACTTAAGGATGCGTACGTTTTTCCCTTTTGCTTCTTCAAAAGTGTAACCTGTTACATCTGTAAATCTCGGGTTAACATATTCAATCTTTCCTTCAGTGTCTGTAATTATAACGGTGGATTTACTTTGTTCAACAGCAACAGAAATTTTGGTTAAATGTTCTTCAAGCAATTTATGTTCAGAAATATCCTGTCCAATTGCTTGATACACAAATTCGCTGGAGCTTTGATCTGCAATTCGATTAACAGTCCACTCAATCCAGTGAATTGAGTTATCGCTTAGCTGAAGTGAAAATTGTTTTTTGTATTTGTTTAAGAATGGTTTTGTGGAATCAGTTTTTTCAAATTCATTTGGTTCTATAAAAAACTGTGCGCCAATTAAATTTTCTTTTGAAGTGTTAAAAAATTTTGCGTAGGATTTATTTGTAAAAAATATCGCTCCATCTTTCTTAAACCTGCATAACAATACAGGAATATCATCCGCGATTATCATATAATCTGACGGTTTTACACTTTGCCCTTTATCTAAGAGGCTTTCATTAATAAATGTTTTATCGTTCTTCAACTATTCTTATCTAATCTAATTATTAAATCTTTGCAAATTATCTTTTTGTGGATTTCACTTTATACAATATTCATTCCAATAAAGCCAAATAAGCGCAAAAAACTCAATCCATTTTTATTGTAATTATTGAACTTTTTAATTGAGATGTTAAGGAGAGAATTAAATTTGCTGTAATAATAACCGATATTGTAGAAATGTTAATAATTTTTTGCAGTTAATAGATTACGGCTTAGCAACTATTTGCTTTAAAACTTAAAACCTTCGAGGTTGAGGAAAACCTCGAAGGTTAATAAATAATATTCACATCAAACTAAAATAAGTTCTTTCTGTGGCTTTGAGATATATTTACAGCCATCTTTTGTAAGATAAACTTCTTCTTCAAGTGTAGAAACTCCGTAACCTTCAACAGGCAATCTTGGTTCGATTGTAAAAACTTGCCTCTCTTCTAATTTTAAAAACGGAGCGTTACCGTATTTTTCCCATCTTGGAAAAAGTCCTGCACCGCCATCGTGTACTTCTTTACCAACCTGGTGACCAAGCCCGTGCGGATATTCCGGGTAACCATTTTCTGTAATATAATTTCTTGCAATGTCATCCATTTCAACTCCTGTTACACCCGGTTTAATAGCATCAGCAACCATTTGAACAGAATCACGAATAACATCAAATCCTTTTTGCACTGCTGCAGGAGCTTTGGTTTCCCCATCTTTTAAAACGTACCACGTTCTCTGCAAATCAGAACAGTATCCTTTGTAGTAAATACCAAAATCCATATTGATCATGTGCCCTTTTTCAATTTTTCTATCAGTAGGTCCTGCATGAGGATTAGATGGATTTGGGCCTGTAAAAACAGCGGGGCAAGTTTCTTCATCCCATGCTAAACCAAAGCCTTTACCTTTAGTAACTTTTAAAACATAATCGGCAATATCCTTTTCACTTAACCCGGGTTTTATGAACTTAGTAACCAAATCAAAAATCTTTAAAGTTTCATCAACAGCTTCCTGCATAATTGCTAATTCTTTATCGGATTTTCTTCCGCGCAATGGTGAGATGATTTCTTCTGCACTAACAATTTTATTTTCATAGCCTGTTCCTTTTAGATAATCCATTAACAGCAAATACATTCCGTGTGTTAATCCATCCGAAAGAACAGAGTTTACAGAATAATTTATTGCAATTGTCTGTGGATTTTTTTTCTTTACATATTCTACAAACGGCTCTTTAAATGATTTTAAATATCCAACAATGTTTTTATACACACCTGACTTAATAAAATTTTCTTCTTCCATATCGCCAACAATCGCAGTTGTATCACCATCTTTATTTATGATAAAAGCAGATTTCCAGGTTGAGTGATCGCCAACGGTCATATCCATAATTGGATCCTTTAAGACCTTTGTTTCCTGCACAAATGTAACCCACATATCAATATTTTTTTCTTTTAAAATATCAACAGCTTGTGCAACTTTTTCCTTAATTATTTCTACAGACATACTAACCTCGTTTATAAAATGATAAAATATTAAATCATTAATTTTCTTTTTACGATATTAAAAAATGATTTTGAACATTTAAGTTTAGTGATTTGAAATATTAAATTGAATACGCATAAGTTTTTGCTTTGTTAAAAATCATTAACTGAAAAATAGAGTGTTACTGAAGCAAACTCAAATAGATAAAATTATTTGTTATAAACAAATGTATTTACATTTTAGTGTAAGTAAATATCTTTACTTACCTGCTTAAATATTTACCGCCTATTTTGATGATGCTTGAAATTTGTTTTTTTCAACTATTTATTAGGAACATTTTTTGCAAGTAATAAACCACAGTGGAGAACTGAACAAATGCTTAAACAAAACTTAAAAAAAACTATTTCTAAAATTGTTTTTACTTTTAACAAAAACTTAAAAGTATTATTGCTTTTAACTCTTCCATTTATTATACAATTTTCCTGTAATCCAGCGGAGCCGCCTGATAGCACTGGGCAGGATACAACCAGTCACAATTTTACCTGGCAAAATTTTACTTTCGGTGGCGCAGCAACTAGTTCATTATTTGATGTCGCTATTATAGATGAAAATAATATTTGGGCTGTTGGTGAGATTTATATGAATGATTCTCTCGGGAATCCTGATCCTATTGTTTATAATGCAGTTCATTGGGATGGAACAAATTGGAACCCTCTAAAAATTTCAGTTTCCTACAATGGTAATGAAACAATATCTCCATTAAAAGGAATACTAGTATTACATACTGGAGAAATAATTCTTTCTAGTGGATTACCATATTTACCCCAAGGTAATAGTTGGAAGCTATATCACTTATGGGATATGGGCGTTCTACATCAGAATGATGGTGGTGTTGATCATATTTGGGGTTCTTCTATGCATGATTTATTTTTTGTTGGTTATAAAGGCTCAATAGTTCATTTTGACGGAACTAACTGGCAGAAAATAGAAAGTGGTACAACATTAAATATTAACGATGTGTGGGGCAACGTAGAAAATAACATAACAACTGTATTAGCCGCTGCTTCAAATCTTGGGACAACAGACGAAAAAAAGCTTCTACGAATTCAAGGAACTAAAATTGATACAATAGATTGGACTCCTCAAAGAACTCTTTACACTGTATGGTTCAATAGTCTAAATACTATATATGCTGGCGGTGATGGACTTTATTTTAAAACTCAAAATGGATGGGAAACAAACAATGCTCTACAAGCTTATTTTAGTTTCCGTGTAAGAGGTACTGCAAATAACAATGTAATTGCAGCAGGAGGTTTTGGTTTTGCAGCACATTTTAACGGAGCTAACTGGAAAGTACTTGATGATGTTGCATTAGTCAGTGGTAATTATTATGGTTTAGACGTTAAGGGAAAAATAACAGCATTAGTCGGTTCAAATGGAAGCTCAGCAATAATTACAATTGGTAAGCAACAATGATTATACAATTTTCTGATAAACCACCGCCTTGGAACAAAAACAAAGAGGAGAAAGTGCTGTTACACTGTCTCCAGAATTGCAAATAAATTTTTGAAGGCTGACACGGTCGCATTGTGAAAAAAAGCTAATTGTTATAGTCGAATGAAGCACATTCATCTCAGTGTTAACTTTCAAAACAGAATGATCTTTTAATGTTTAAAGTTATAGTGATTGCAGCAAACAAAAAAACTTTCATCTACTAAATTCTTTCATCAGCTTTTCAAACTCCATAAGATCAAGTTACAGCACGTCATATCTCTTCTGCCTTTAACTTTTAATATTTTAATTAATAATGTCTCAAGTAATTAAAAGTATCTGAACTAATCACTTAGGCAAAGTATTCATCAATTATTGGTAATAAGACCTTTTTATCCTATTTTAAAAATCATATAACCTAAAACTAATTAACACTAATTTTATTAATGTGAATCGTATGAAAAGATTATTAAACTTTCGCATTGCTGTTACAACAGTACTGATGTTCCTCTTAATGCTCGAATCAGATTACGCTCAAGTTTCAGGTTTTGTGCGCGACCAGTTAACTCAGACACCTATTCCAAATGCCATTGTAACATTACAAACTACAAACATCAAAACTACTACAACTGTTGATGGTTCATTTTCGTTGACTAATGCAACAGGCGGCAGTCTTGTTATCGTAAGCGCTAAGAAGGGATATTACAATAATTCGATTACTGTTAATTCACCTGCTACAAATGTTGAAATTTTAATCGAATCAGTTCCACAGGATGATAATCCGAATTATAATTTTAAGGATCCAAGTCTCTGCGGCTCTTGTCATCCCGATCAGTTGGATCAATGGACTGGTTCACCAATGTCTAATGCAGGTGTTAATAAATGGGTTTATGATACTTACAATGGCACAGGTACTTCTGGAGGAATGGGTGGTTTTGTTTACACAAGGGATTCCTTTCTTGCAGGCACCAACCCTGAATCAGAATGTGCATCCTGTCATCAACCTGAACATTGGATTAAAAATCCATTTACTGCACTTGAAGCAATAGATAGTTTAAGTACCGGATCGTTACACGGTATTTCGTGCGAAGTCTGTCATAAGATTGCACATCTTGATGAATCAAAACCAAACTATCCTGGAATTTATCCCGGCGCCGTAACTTTTACACGACCGTACGCTCAATCAAGCCAGGTAGAATATGGAGTTTTGGGCGATGCAGATTTTAACCTTTTTAGTTTAATGCGTCCATCTTATCAACCGCAAATGACTGCCGCTATTTGCGCTGCTTGTCATCAGGATAAAAATGATCCGGATGATGATGGTGAGTTTGAAGAGGAAAATGGTGTGATCTCCGAACCAACTTATCTTGAGTGGCTTGAGAGTCCATATTCAGATCCTCAATCCGGTTACTATGCTACTTGTGTAAGTTGTCATATGCCGTCTTATGGAGCCACATTAGTTTGTAATCAAATAAATTTACCGCGGGATCCAAATACAATTAGAGGACACAGGATAGAAGGAACAACACCTCAATTTCTTGAGAATGCAGTTGAATTAAATATGAATCCACATCAATCCGGTAATGAAGTAAATGTTGAAATTACAATAACAAACAATGGCACAGGTCATCACGTTCCAACCGGTGTTACAATTCGTAATATGATTTTGCTTGTTGAAGCCTGGACAAAAAACGATAGCACTCCTCTTAATTATCTTGGGAATCAGGTCATTCACGAACTCGGAGGAATTGGTGATCCTGCGCATGGATATTACGCTGGACTTGCCGGCAAGTTTTATGCAAAGGTTAATCATGATTCCAGTGGTTCCGGACCAACATTTTTTACTGACGCAACAGGCATTATTTTCGATAACCGCATCCCTGCACTTCATACAGATACGACACAGTATGTTTTTGAATTACCTCAAGTTGGTGAAGAATATGTAATCCGTGCACGTTTGATTTACCGACGTTCATTCAGATTTTTGATTGATGCAAAACAATGGGAAAATGATGGACACAATAATCCGCTGGAAGATGTACTTCCTCCTTATTTCGGACATCTAATGGAAGAAGAAACTTGGGAGTCCACTGTTAATTCTGTAACTAATATTCAATTATTGAATTTCGCACTTGAACAGAATTTCCCAAATCCGTTTAATCCAAGCACAAAGATCAGTTGGCAATCACCCGTTGGCGGTTGGCAAACTTTAAAGGTTTATGATATCCTTGGTAATGAGGTAGCAAAATTAGTTGATGAGTACAAACCAGCAGGAAGTTATGAGGTTGAATTCAATAGTCAATCCGGTTCCATCCAAAATCTGACGAGCGGAGTTTACTTCTATCAATTAAAGTCCACACCTATCGGCGGGCATACAGGAGGATTTGTTGAGACGAAAAAGATGATCTTGCTGAAGTGATGCCATTGTTTAATCTGAAATTCTTATATGATTTTTTTAAAATATGAGTTTAAATCTAAATTAGATTTAATTGTGTGCTTAAAATATTTATACCCCAATTATTTATTTGATTGGGGTTTTTATTTGTAAACCTAACCTAAATTTAAGCTGCATTATTTATACCTTTTTCTTTTAAAATATCAACAGCTTGAGCAACTTTTTCCTTGATTATTTCTACAGACATACTAACCTCGCTTATAAATTTAGATAAACAGTTAATTCATATTTATTGATTTAAATTGCTGTTAAATTAAAACAACAAAATAAATTTCAACCCCTTGTTAATCCGCCTTAATCATTTAGGGAATTACTTTTTTTCTTTCTAATTTTGATGCACAAAAAATATTGATTTTATCACTAAATGCTAAACGCAACAGTAAAATTTAATATGCTAACAAGTGCTTTACATACCGAAATTTCTTTGTCCGCTTATACAATTAATAAAAAATTATTTATCACAAACTTAATTCATCATTGATGAACAACAAACAAAAATAGAGGTCTTTTATGTCTGACTACACAAATAAGTTAATAGCTGATGTTA
>JBDTRQ010000300.1:0-13300 GCA_039931535.1 Ignavibacteriota bacterium | reverse complement strand
ACAAAAGCACAAAAGGCAGATTAAAAATATTCTTTGGAATGTGTGCAGGTGTAGGTAAAACATTTTCAATGCTAGAGGCAGCACAAAAGGCAAAAGGTGATGGTGTTGATGTTGTAATTGGAATTGTTGAAACGCATAAGCGGATTGAGACCGAAGAGTTAACTGAAGGTTTAGAAATAATTCCTTTGAAAGAGATTTTATATCGTGAAACCATATTTAAAGAATTTGATATAGATAGCATCCTTAAACGTAAACCCGCTATTGTTTTGATCGACGAACTTGCACACACAAATATTCCAGGTAGCCGTCATTTAAAACGTTATCAGGATGTTTTAGAAATACTGAATAACGGTATTGATGTTTATACGACATTGAATGTTCAACACATTGAAAGCAGATCTGAAATTGTAAAGAAAATAACAGGGACAACAATTCGCGAAACTGTTCCAGATTCCATTCTTGAAGAAACTGATGATATAGAACTTGTTGATATCACACCCGATGAACTCTTACAACGGTTGGCAGAAGGAAAAATCTATACTGCCGAAAGATCAAGGCAGGCAATAGAAAATTTTTTCCGTAAAGGAAATCTTACTGCACTTCGTGAGATGTCTTTGAGAATTACTGCAGAACGTGTTGATAAAGATTTGCGCGATTATAAAAGTGAAAAAAACATCTCGGATGTTTGGAAATCAGGGCAAAGATTAATGTGTGCAATTGCTCCAAGTCCATATTCAGCAGATCTAATAAGATGGACTCGAAGACTATCATATTCACTTGAAGCTCCTTGGATTGCAGTTTATGTTGAAACAGATCAGAATATATCTGAAGTTAATAAAAACATTTTATTACAAAACTTTAAACTCGTTAAAGAACTTGGCGGCGAAGTAATAACAACACAAGATGTACATCTGATTTCTGCACTTGTCAGAGTTGCAAAAGAAAATAACATAAGCCAGATTATTATTGGTAAATCCCGCAAATCCTACTTGCAAAAAATATTTGCTGGAAAAGATTTTATTAAACAATTATTATCTGTAAGCGGTGATATTGATATTAATGTTGTTGGCGGTGATAAAAAGGAAGAGAAGGATATCTTTGAGGAATTTAGATCTCGATCACATTCACCATTATCCAAATATTTATTAGCTGTACTTTTTGTTGGTTTAATAACATTAGCATCATTTAATTTTCAAGATGTTATTGGTTACCAGATAGTATCAATGTTTTATCTTCTCTTAATTTCTTTACTTCCAATTTTTAGTTTTGGCGTTGGTCCTGTTTTACTTGCCGCATTTCTAAGTGCATTAAGCTGGAATTATTTTTTTATACCACCTTATTACACTTTTCATATCAGAAAAGCTGATGATGCGTTTATGTTTATTTTGTTTTTTATTGTAGCATCGGTTTCAGGTTACCTTTCTACAAAAGTAAGAACACAACAGGCATTACTCAGAATCAAAGAAAAGAGAATATCAATCCTTTACAACTTATCTAAAAGACTTACAGCTGCAATTAATATTAATGACATTGCTGAAATAATTGTTGATGAACTGAATAAAATTTTTAACGTTAAGACAGTAATTGTTTTTGCTGAATCAACAAATAAATTAAATGCAAAACCACATTCTGCAAGTTCGTTTATTATTGATGATTATGAATGGGTCTTTGCGCAATGGGCGTATTCGGCTAATCAGAAAACAGGAAAGTTTACAAACACTTTACCGAATGCTTCTGCAACTTATTATCCAATCACAAGTAAAAGCGGAATACTTGGTGTGATCGGTCTAAATTTTCAAAACGATCAACAGCTTTCATTTGATAAGGAAGATTTACTGAATGAAATTATAAATCAGATTAGCATAGCGATTGAAAGAGAATATCTTGATGAACTTGCAAAACAATCTTTGCTCGCAACAGAATCTGAAAAACTTTATAAAACTTTGTTTAATTCAATTTCACACGAATTAAAAACTCCTATTACAGCAATAATTGGTGCAGTAAGTTCATTTAATGATCCCAAAATTTTCGAAAATATAAATTCACTTACAGGAATTATAAATGAAATAAATATTGCCGCAGAAAGACTTCATCGTCTTGTAGAAAATCTTTTGGACATGGCAAGATTGGAATCTGGAAATTTAAATTTAAAATTAGGCTGGAATTCCATCACCGATCTAATTCACTCAGCAACTGAGAGTTTAAAAAATGAATCAGGATCTCATAAAATAATTAATAAGATTGAAGAAGATTTCGTTTTTAGATTTGATTACGCATTACTTGAACAATCGATTATAAACATTGTTCACAATTCACTAACCTACACACCACCCGGAAGTGAAATTACAATCGAAGGAATGCAGCAAAATTATAATTACATTTTAAATATTTCTGATAATGGGAATGGATTTAGTGAAGAAGCTTTAACTAAATTGTTCACAAAGTTTTATAGAGTTCCCGGAACAAAAGCAGGCGGCACCGGACTAGGGCTTTCTATTGCAAAGGGTTTTATAGAAGCACACGGCGGAGCTATTACAGCATCAAATAAGAATACTGGTGGTGCTGTTTTCACAATTATACTTCCGATAAAGGAAAAGTGATAAAGCTATGAGTATAAAAAACACCATTGTGGTTTGTGATGACGAACCTCAGATTAGAAAAATTTTAACAATCACTTTAGAATCTGCTGATTACAAAGTTGTAGAAGCAGAAAATGGAAAAGATGCAATTACACAAGTTGCCACATCTCATCCGCAATTAGTTATTCTAGATCTTGGTTTACCGGATAGAGACGGTTTATCAGTGTTAAAAGAAATAAGAACCTGGACACAAGTTCCTGTCATAATTTTATCCGTTAAAAACTCTGAAGAAGATATTGTTAAGGCTTTAGATCTTGGTGCTGATGACTATCTTACAAAACCATTTAACACTTCGGAATTACTTGCAAGGATAAGAGCAAATATCCGCAGAACGCAACAAAGTGATGACGATACAGTTTTTAAGAATGGTGATCTTGTTATTGATTTGGCAGCAAGGATTGCAAAGAAAAAAAACACGGAGATAAAATTGACTAATACTGAATATCTACTTTTAGTTTTGCTTGCAAAAAACACAGACAAGGTTTTAACACACCGTTATATCTTAAAGGAAATTTGGGGTCCAAGTGCAGTTGAAAATTCACAATACCTGCGAGTTTTTATCGGGCAGTTAAGAAAAAAAATTGAAGATGATTATACAAATCCTGAATTCATTTTAACAGAATCAGGAGTTGGTTACAGAATGAAAAGCGTGGTTTAGTAAAGGGATCATAAATGAATCTTTGAAATATATAATGACTGTTATTAGAAACTTAAATCAAATCTTTATAAATACCATTACAGAGTTTTAACAGATCATCTGAGTTTAATTTTATTTGTGTCCCTCGAACGCCTGCACTTACACATATTTTATCAAACAGTTGTGCGGTTTCATCGATGTAGGTTGGGAATAGTTTTTTCATTCCAATTGTAGAACAGCCACCACGAATATAGCCTGTTAACGGAAGCAAATCTTTTAGTTTTATCATTTCAACTTTTTTATTTCCACTTGCGACAGTAGCATTTTTTAAATTTAATTCTTCGGTAACAGGAATACAAAAAATTATATATCCGGTTTTATCACCAATACAAACAAGAGTTTTAAAAACTTTTTCAGCATCAACACCAATTTTTAGAGCAACCGTTTCACCGCTTAAATCATTTTCATCAACTTGATAAATAATCGATTCGAATTTAATTTTGTGTGATTCAAGAATTCTTATCGCGTTAGTTTTGCTCATAGTTTTTATGGAAAGTTTGAATTTCTGCTTCGGTAAGATTTAATGATTGTGCACTAAGTAAAAATTTTGTGTATTCATCGGCAGGATTATCTATTACAGATTTTGTTGTTCCGCTCTCGACTATTTTCCCTTTATACATTATTAAAAGTGAATCAGAAAAATGTTTTAAAATATTTAAATCGTGGGAAATACAAATAATTGTAAGATTAAGTTCTTCTTTAAGTTTATTGATAAGATTTAGAATGCTAAGCTGTGATTCAACATCCTGAGAAGAAAAGGGTTCATCTAAAATTAAAATCTCAGGTTCGACAATAATAATTCTTGCAAGAGCGATGCGCTGTTTTTCGCCGCCGCTTAATTGCGATCCTTTTCGTTCCTTTAATTGTGGATTAAGATTAAATCGTGAAAAAATATCATCTATCTTGATAGAATAATTTTTATTTATTCCAAGCTTAAGTTCAAACACTTCATTTAAAACATCTTTTACCCTTCTGAATGGATTTATTAATTCGCCATCATTTTGAAATAATATTTGCACAGGTTTTGGTAAAGAATCACTCCAATCTTTTTTAAAAGATTGTTCTATTTTACCCCAAGTTTGAGAAATTACTCCCGCTAAAATTTTTGCGATTGTAGATTTTCCACTGCCTGATTGACCTGAAATGCCAAGAACTTTTCCTCTTTCAACTTCAAATGAAATATTTTTTAGTATCTCAACAGATTGAAATCCGGAGAAGCTATTTTTTTTATCAACTGAGAAAGAAATATTTTCAACTTTTAGAATTATATCTTTCATTGAAGTTCTTTGAATGATTTAAGAAAGTTATAGCAAGGCTTTTGTTCAGCATCCTCAAAAAATTTATTGGATTCAACAAATTCAGTTAAACTGTGTTCATGCAAAAAAGCTATTTCATCGGAAATCTCTTTTGCAAAACTTATATCCTGAGTAACAATAAGAGCCGAGCCGCCGGTTTTTTTAAATTCCTGCAATTTAATTTTTATAAGATTAATGTTTGCATAATCAATTGCAGAAGTTGGTTCATCCAAAATTAAAAGTTTGGGATTAGAAAGAATCGCTAACATCAAACTTAAACGCTGCGCCATTCCACCGCTAATTTCATACGAGTGAAGAGATGAAATGGTTTGATAATCCGGAAGCAGAAAATCATTTAAACTGTTTAGAATTGTTTTCTTATCAATTCCGGATTTATCAAAATAATATTTTATTTTTTTTAGCGGATCAAAGTTGTTTGTTAAATCCTGCAAAACATATTTTATTTCGTTTCTACGCAGCTTAATTAATCGATTGTATTCCATCTCAAAAATATTTTCATCAAACCAGAGAACATTACCATTTACTGTGTACATCTCTTTATTAAGCAAGACTGTAAGTGATTTTATCAGTGTGGATTTTCCGCTGCCGTTTTTACCAAGAATGGTATAAATATTTTTTTCGCCTAACGTAAATTTAATGTTCTTTAAAAGTTCATTGCTTTCGATTCTATTTTTAAGTGAAATATTTTTTAGATCAACTATAAGCATAATTTAATTTTTTATTTGTTAGTCAAAATAATAAATTAACCCAAGATTTATTAGTATTTAAGCTACTTATCTGATTGAAGTTAATTTATCTACAGTTGTTATTTTTAGTTACGAATGAAAAAAGATTTTTACCGTGCAATAACAAAAAGAATTACAAGCTCAATACTTGTACTTTTTTTATTAGTAACATTTATTTTTTTGCTTGTAAGATTAGCGCCCGGTGATCCCACCCAAAAATATATTTCTCCAAAATTAAGTCCACAGCTTGCAGAAAAAGTAACAAAATCCTTTGGTTTAGATCAACCAGTTTACTCGCAGTATATATCGTTTGTTAAAAATATATTTACTGGCGATTTTGGATTTTCTTATAACTATCGCAAGCCTGTTTTTACAGTAGTAAAAGACTATTTTCTTTTCACACTAATATTTTCTTCAATCAGTTTTATCATACAATTACTGCTTGGGTACTCACTCGCAAAATATGCTTACAATAAACGTGGTAAATTTATTGATAAACTATTTTCTAATCTATCCATCATTGCATTCTCACTGCCAACTTTTGTTGTTGGATTAATCCTTGTTTACATATTTTCTGTGAAGTTAAATATTTTTCCTACGTCTGGTGTTAATACAATTTTCAGAGATAATTTAAGTTTTATCGAAAATATTTTTGATCATGCGCTTCATCTTATCTTACCTATGATTACACTTTCTTATGCAGGTACGGCAGTATTTTATAAATATCTAAAAGATAATTTAGACTCGGTTGAAAACTCAGCTTTTATTACAAGCCTTAGGGCAAACGGTTTTACCGAAAAAGAAATATTTAAAAATCATTTATTGCCAAATGCAATTCAACCACTTATTTCAATTGCGGGAATTGAATTTGGAGTTTTACTCGGTGGTGCTTTGCTAACAGAAGTTATTTTTTCTTTGCCGGGAATGGGAAGACTAACTGTTAATGCAATTTTCAATCGTGATTTTCCGCTTGTAACTGCTTGCACTTTTATTGCAGGATTTATGATGATAATTTCAAACTTAGCTACCGATCTTATAAAAATAAAAATGGATAAACGATTTATTAAAGAGCTTATTAATTAATGTTTATAAAAATTAAAATATGGCACTTTGCTCTTTTTATACTTTTGTTGATAATAATTTTAAGATTATCATTTTTATATGAGTTAATGAATTTACTTTTTGTAATTATCCAATCTTTTTTTATAAAATCAGAAAACGTTTTTGCTCAGCTTAGTATATCTGTAATTGATAACATTATTTCTTTATTATTAATTATCACGCTTCCAATTCTAATAATAAGTTCAAAAAAAATTAGACAGTTACTTTCGCATAAATTAAACTTAGCAAACTCAGTTTTAATGCTATTAACAGCTTGTTTTCTGTTTGCTCCACTTATAACAAGGCAGCATCCGGATTTCCAAAAAGATATTTCTGTTACAAAACTTTTACCGCCATTTTCATCCGTATCTTATATCGAAATTAAAGAAGATTCCAAAACCATTGAATCAAACAACAGTAAATTAAAAAGTATGATTGATGATGTAATTCCAAAATCATATAATGAAAATTTAGTTTTTATAGATAGCGCTGTTGTTGGCTCATCTTTTAAATATTATCAGTCAGAAGTTGAATATGAAATTGAGAAAAATAAATTGGTAAAGACATCTGGTTATCCAAAAATAAAATCCAAATTATTTCTGCTTGGCTCTGATGAATTTGGTAGAGATGTTTTTACAAGAATTGTTTATGGTTCAAGAATATCTTTGATTGTTGGATTCGGAGCTGTTGTTGTTTCTTTTATTCTAGGATTAACTTTTGCGTTTGCAGCGGTCGAAAGAGGTAAAGTAATTAATTTAGTTTTAAGCAGAGTTACGGATTTGTTTCTTTCTTTTCCCACAATATTTTTAGTTGTTCTTATTATTGCTTTATTTGGCAGTAACATCTTTTCAATTATTATAGTGTTAGGATTTTCTGGCTGGATGAGTTTATTTAAAATTGCAAAAAGTGAAATGCTATCAATAAAAAATAAAGAGTATTATTTATCTGCAAAATTGGTTGGATTAAAAAACACTAAACTTTTAATGCGGGAAATATTACCCGTTATTATTATTCCCGTAAGTGTTAATCTAATTTTTCAGATTGGTAATGTTATACTTGCAGAATCTGCATTAAGCTATCTTGGATTGGGAACGGGAACAGAATATCCATCCTGGGGTGCGATGATTGAAGCAGGGCAGCAGTATATAACACAATCCTGGTGGTTAATATTTATTCCAGGAATAGTTCTTATTATTTCTTTACTAAGTATAAATGAAATTGGCAGGAATATTAATCAACATTTTAATCCTGCAGCAAATTAAAAATGATAAATAAAAGATACATAATTAGTAAAAAATTAGGTGAAGGAAGAAGTAAAGTATTTAGTGTAATTGATACTGAGTTTCCGGAAAGAGAAGTTGCTGCAAAGTTTCTTCCTGTATCAGCATCAAACGAAGAAAAAGCATTTTTTCGCGAAGAATTTTTTATTCTACAAAAACTCGATCATCCGAACATCATTAACTCGTTCGAGTTGAACACGGTTTTAATAATAGATGAGGATGAAGAAAATGTAATTGAAAAGTATTCCCAATTTATAACTATGGAATATTTTCCACCAACCGCTTTGTTGAGTTATTCCGGTTTAAAAGAAGAGAAAAAACTAAATCAAATCATCAAACAAATCTGTTCTGTCCTTTATTACCTCCATCAATCAAACTACATCTATTACGATCTTAAAGCAGAAAACATTCTTGTTGCTGAACAAAATGGAAACCCAGTAATAAAAATTATTGATCTTGGATTTGCAAGACATATTGTAGCAGATTTTGAAAAGAGCATTCAAGGTACGCCTTATTATATCGCACCAGAACTTTTAAAAAATGAAAATCATGATTACAGAGTTGATTTTTATTCATTGGGAATTCTGCTGTATAGGATTGTTTACGGAAAATTTCCGTTTGAAAGTGATAACGAATTAGATATCTATAAATCTCATATTGAAGATGAATTTGTTTTAGGCACTTCAATCTATTCGAAGAAGTTAATAAGTGTAATTAAAAAATTGCTTAAAAAAAATCCTGAAGAGCGATACAAAAATGCTTTGCAAATAATTTTAGATATACAATTGCCGATTGATTTTGAGATAGTTAAAGATTTAGTTCCGGCTAAAGTATTTAGTGATAGAAAAGATGCTTTTAATATTCTCAGTACATATTTAAATGATAAAACAAGTAATGAGGTTTTTTCTGTTACGGGATTTGATGGATCCGGAAAAACATCATTAATGTTAGAGATTTATCGAAAGAATCCATTATCTATTTATGTTGAAAACTCAAAAACAAAAACAGGTCTAGAAGCGGTTAAATATATTTTTCACAAAATTATTTTAACTGAAGCATTTTATTTTGAAAGGGAAAAGGAATTTGCAGGAATTATAGATGATCTTTTTAATAAATCATCTCGCAATTTTATGGAATCAATCAAAAGAGTATTTAACACTTTACCTGACTCTGTAAATCTTACTATAATTTTTGATGATTATAATTTGTATGATAATTTTACAAAGGAATCACTAACAGAAATTATAAGAATATTTCAGGTAAAGGGAATTAAAATTATACTTACAGAATCATCGGATTTTGATCATTCGTCTTCATCTTTATTTAATTTATGTATTGTTCAACTCAATCAGTTTACAGACCACCAGCTCACTGAGTTTTTAGATTTAAGTTATTACGATTTATATCCTAAAAAAGAATTAAAAAAATACATTTTACTTTATTCTGATTTACAGCCAGGAAATATTAAACGGTTCATTAAAGATTTAATACTTTTAAATGTTATTAAACATGATAATGCTGAGGTTACATTTCATATCACTGAAGATATTGTTCTTGCCTTACAAAGTTCTCACGAAGAACTTTATCGTATGCGTTTAAGCAATTTAAATGGTAATGAATTAAAACTTGCACAAATTATATCAGCATTTGAAATATCAATAGAGCAAACAATTTTGGCAGCACTTCTAAATGTTTCTCAAGAAGTAATTAAATCATTGCTTACTGAATTAGAGAAAAAAAATATTATTGATCCGCTTAGTCTTAGTAATGCACCGAAGATTAATTCATTTAATTTTAAAAAATATATCTATTCAACAATAAATAGCAGGAAAAGGTTTCATTTAGTTTTAGCAAATTCGATAAAAAAATTGTTTGCAGATTTTAATGTGATGGAATTAGCAAAACAATATGAACTAGCAAATGAACCTGAACAGTCTGTAGAGTTTTTAAGAAAAGAAATTCTATTAGCTGATGAAATAAGTGCTTTTGCTTATAAACGATCGTTATTAGAGAAAGCTTTGCAATTTAGTATTCAAGAAAAAGTACTCATCATTTTAAAGTACGAACTCGTGAAAACTTTATTTAGACTAAGTGATTTTAAGGCAGTCTTAGAGAATTTATATAATCTTAACATTTCAAAACTTTCTGAAGAAGAAAAAAACCAGTTGCAATTTATTAAAGGTGCAGGTTTAATTGCTTTAAGAAAATTGGAAGAAGGCAAATCAATTCTTCTACAATTGCATTCGAGTACCAAAGACATAAAGTTAAAACGACAAACTATTGCCGAGTTAGCTTATGCGGAGTTTGATTTAAATAATATTGATGAAGCCGAAGCATATTGTAAAATATTATTTGAAGACACTGATCTTGACTTTGAAGAAAAAGGTAAATGTTATAATCTGCTGGGGTTAATAGAAATTGAAATTAGAAACAATCCTGAAAACGCCTTAAAGCATTTTATCCTTGCTGAGGAAAGTTATGCAAAGACAAATTTTATTGATAGAACCGCTGCCATTAGAATAAATATTGGGATTATTTATAATATGTTTGGAGATAAAGATTCTGCCGAAAAATACTGGCTTGAAGCGATTAAGCTAAATCAAACAGTGGGCAATTTAGAACAAGAGGGACTGATACTTACTAATTATGGAGTATTTTATCAAGATAATAATGACTTTGAAAAAGCATTTGAGAGCTGGACAAGATCTGAAAAAATCTTTACAGCACTTGGAAATCAGAATAGTATTGGTTTGACTATAAGTAATCTGGGAGAAATTTATATTCAAACTTGTGATTATCAAAAATCATTCGATAATTTAAATAAAGCTTTTAATATCTTCAATCAGTTGAATAACAACGAAGAATTACTTAATGTAATTTATCTATTAAGTAGGAATTGGTTTGCGATTGGTGATGATGAAGAATTAGAAAAAATCGTTAATCAATTTGAATACTATTTATTAGTTGACGAAAATAAATCTGAAAAAAATAATTTATTATTCAGTTATTTAAAACTTCTTCTAAAGATATATAAAAAAATATCTTTAGATCTGGAAAAAGAGATTCCATATTTTTTAGAAACTTCGAAAAGATTATTAGAAAATAATTTATATTCAGAATCAATTATTAATATATCAGCTCATTTAATAACTTTTAATAAATTTGATGAAGCATTAGCTCTTCTCAATGATACCGATTTTATAAAATTGATTGAACATAATATTATATTCAAAGCACAAAGAGAATTTTTGTTAGGAAAGATTGCTTATTTTAAACAGAGTGAAAATTTAAAATCTCCTATAGAATATTTTGAGACTGCATACAATCTTATTGAAAATGAAAGTATAACTGAATTAACCTGGAAAATTCTTTTTACTATTGCAGAAACCTACTGGGAAAGAGGTAATTTTCACAAAGCTAAAAAGCCAAGCTATTATGCTTATGAATTGATAAATGTGATTGGAGAAAATATTTCTAATAACAAAATAAGAGCAGCTTATTTCAATCATCCCGAAAGAAAAAAAGCATTGGAAAAACTGATCATAATCAGCAAACAGACACAATTAAATGAATTCCAAAAAAGTTAATATAAAAATATATTCTGATAACGAAGATATTAGCACCATCAACTCAGGCTTAAGGCAAGTTGAATTAGAAAGTGTGCCAATTGCTTTTACAAATCCCAATTCTTTTTGTGCAGAAGAAGATACAATTATTGTTTTACAGATTGATTCATTAGGTTCCGGTTTATTGGCGGAGGTTGCACAAGTAAGAAAAGGAATTACGAATAAAATTATAACTGTAATAAGAAATAATAATGCTTTACTTGTTAGTACAGTTGCAAAAATGGGTTTGACAGATGTCTTTGTCTTTCCTTATGAAATATTAAAATTTACATCGTACATAAAAGAGATTGTAAATAATGGTTTATACAAAACATCAGTAGCATCATCCCCAAAAGATGACGACATCAGATATAATCTATCTAAAATTGTAGGCAGTTCTCACAAGTTTTCCAGAACCATTGAATTAGCTAAAAAAGTTTCAGAGCAAAGCACATCAAATATTTTACTATTGGGTGAAACCGGAACCGGCAAAGGATTATTTGCAAAAGCAATACATAATTATGGTAAAAATTATAAAGAGCCTTTTGTTGATATTATATGCACAGCAATTCCAGAAAATCTTCTTGAATCAGAATTGTTTGGTTTCGAAGCGGGAGCATTTACTAGCGCAAGGACAAGAAAACTCGGCTTATTTGAAATTGCAGAAAACGGAACGTTGTTCCTTGATGAAATAGGAGATATGAGTTTAAACTTGCAGGCTAAACTTTTAAGGGCAATCGAAAAAAAAGTAATCAAAAGATTAGGCGGCATTGTAGATATTCCGATTAATGCAAGAATTATTTCCGCAACTAATAAAAACATAGAAGAATTGATCGAAGAAGGTACTTTTAGAAGAGACCTTTATCATCGATTAAACGTGGTTACAATAGAACTTCCGCCGTTACGTGAAAGAAGTGAAGATATAATTAGTTTAGCTAATCATTTTATTGAGGAATTTAATCTTCTTTTTGATAAATCAATCAAAAAAATCAATAAAGAACTACGCTACTTTTTCCTTGCGTATCCCTGGCCCGGAAATGTTCGTGAACTAAAAAATCTAATAGAGCGAGCAGTTTTGTTATCTGAAAATGGTGAAATGAAGGTAAGTGATTTTTCAAACCTTATAAAAGCGGTTCCTGTTGTGATGGACTTAAATAAATTTGAAAACGAAATCCCTGAAAATGTTATTCGGTTGGATATAAATTATGGTACAACGGATATAAAGAAATTAGCTAAACATTATACAATACAGGTAATGGAAAAAGTTGGAGGAAACAAATCGCAGGCTGCAAAAATATTAGGAATTTCAAGACCCAAACTTGATACTTTAGTGACCAAAAAAAAATAAAATCCTTAGAACGCTAACCCAAAAATCATTAAAATATGTGTAAATAATTTTTACAACAAAACATATTTTCCCACAGAAATCGGTAATAATAACAGATTTTTATATAAAATCATCAAAAGTTTTTAATTATTAAGCATCTTATGTGGCACTTGCATTGTTGATTTATATCACTTATTAGAGGGCTAACTCCAGTTATGCGGAGTTAAATTTAATATGAATTTAGTGTCATTATAAACTTATTATTACATCATTTATACGGTGGGAGCTATGCAAAAAACCACATTAATATTTGTTATGCTGTTTGCTTTAGTTGCAACTTCATTTGCACAAGTTGAAGAAGCAGTTAGATACAGAGTGCAGGGCGATGCAACTTTGATAGAACAGCAAGTTACTGTTTCAAATACTTTTGAATCAACTGATAATTTGATTTTGCAAAACAAATCAAATTCACAGCTTGATGAATTAGGCGGAAGATATATTTGGGCGAGATCAAATTCACAGCTTGATGAATTAGGTGGAAGATATATTTGGGCAAGATCAAATTCACAGCTTGATGAATTAGGTGGAAGATATATTTGGGCAAGATCAA
>JBDTRQ010000299.1:0-2119 GCA_039931535.1 Ignavibacteriota bacterium | reverse complement strand
ATTTAGAAAATAAAAAAATTGGCAACAGCAGAAAAATTGTTCAACTGCTTGCATGGGCAACTGGTACAGCAATTTTTGTTGAATCAAGTATCAACACTCTTACGGTTGGCACCGTGTTTAGACCTATTTTTGATCGACTAAAAATTCCAAGAGAAAAACTTGCATACATTGGCGATTCGATTTCAGCACCTACATGTATTTTAATTCCATTAAATGCCTGGGGCGCTTATATAATGGGATTGATCGCCGCACAGGGATTCAGCAATCCGCTTACAATTTTAGTTTATGCTTTTCCATTTAACTTTTATCCGATGCTTGCAATGGCGATGGTTTTGTTTATAATTCTTTCAGGTAAAGATTTTGGCCCGATGAAAAAAGCTGAACTGCGCGCTATTAATGAAGGCAAAGTAATTCGTGATGGCGCAACTCCTCTTATATCTGCGGATGTTGTTTCACTTGAGAAAAAAGAAAACGTAAAAGCAAGAGCAATGAATATGATTATTCCAATTTCAGTAATGGTTGGGATGATGCCGTTAATGCTTCTTTTTACCGGATGGTCAAATGTTGAAAATATTTCTTCTTATCCATGGTACGAACAAATATTTTTTGCAATAGGCAAAGGCTCCGGATCAACTTCTGTTCTCTATTCAGTTTTAACTGCAATAATTGTTGGCGGAATTTTATATACATCACAAAAGATTTTTACTTTTTCAGAAATTATTGATTTGATATTTAAAGGTATAAGCGGACTGATTCCATTAGCCTTGTTGATGATGCTCGCTTTTGCAATTGGAACTGTTTGCCGCGATTTAGGAACTGGCAACTACACAGCAGAATTATCAAAACAGTGGCTTTCTCCAAAATTTGTTCCCGTAATTATTTTTTTAGTTGGATGTTTTATCGCTTTTTCAACAGGTACATCGTGGGGAACATTTGCGATAATGCTGCCGATAGGTATTCCAATGGCTCAAGCGCTTGATGTTAATTTATATTTAACCGTTGCTGCAGCACTCGGCGGCGGAGTTTTTGGAGATCATTGCTCACCTATTTCTGATACAACAATTATTTCATCAATGGCTTCTGCAAGCGATCATATTGATCACGTAAAAACACAGTTACCGTATGCACTAACTGCGGGTGCTATTACAGCTTTAATGTATTTGGTTCTTGGATTTATCATGCACTAAAATAGATTACTTCGTTTGTGGTTCATCTAAAAAGATTATCTTGCTATGGCATTTATTGAATTTTAATATGGAAGGATTATGAAATATTTAATCGGAATGGATGGCGGCGGAACAAAAACAAAATGCGTTCTTGTCGATAGTAATTTTAAAATCGTATTTGAAACAACAGGCGGACCATCTAACTTTTTGGTTATCGGAACTGAAAAGGTTTCCGAAACAATTCTTGATCTTATTAATGATATAACAACCTCTCAAAAAATTTCTTCAAACGAGATTGATGCAATCTTACTTGGAGCAACAGGCGGCGGGAGAAGAAGTGATGCTGAAATTCTAGAATCACAAATAGTTAAAGATGCTAAACAAAAATCTTTAATTATAAATAAATTTAGAGTTGAATCTGACGCACGAATTGCACTTGAAGGAGCGTTTTCCGGAAAAGCAGGAAGTATTTTAATTGCGGGCACGGGTTCAATAATGTTTGGTAAAGATCAAACAGGAGAAATCCATCGTGTAGGTGGATTTGGAAGATACATTGGTGATGAGGGAAGCGGTTATAGAATCGGCAGAAAAGGATTAAATGCTGTTGCGCGATATTTTGATGGAAGATCAAAATCAACAAAAATTACTGATCTGCTTGAGCAGGAATTTTCAATCTCATCATCTGAACAATTGATTACTGAAGTGTATAGAAACAATTTTAATATTGCAGTAGTTGCACCGCTTGTATTTGATGCGGCTGAAAGCGGAGATGTAACTTCTCAAAGAATTCTTGAAGATGAAGCGGATGAACTTTTGCTTCACGTTACGGCAATGAAAATAAAATTAAATGTAGAAATATTAAAAGTTTCTTTGATCGGCAGCATACTTACAACCCCGAATTATTTTTCTTATCTCTTTAATGAAAAAGTTGTAAGGCGTTTTAACGATGTAAA
>JBDTRQ010000298.1:0-4056 GCA_039931535.1 Ignavibacteriota bacterium | reverse complement strand
ACTTATTTAAAGATTCACGCATTAGATAAGGTTAATTTTACTGATGATGAATTGATATACTCAGATGCATTTACAAATAAAACTATTGAGTATTTGACTTATTACAGAAACCCTCAATTACCAATGGGACTGCTTGAAAAAGAATTTGAATCCGCTATAGACAGTATCCTAAATAAAGCAAAAGTAAATGATATTGTTTATAAACATATTGTAGCATATCTGCTTGATGGTTTTAAGAAGTTCGGGTTTGATAATGTAATAAATTACATAGTAGATAATTATGTTATTAAGGATGATATCTGCTTAGATGAAAAACTTGAAACCGCTTTAGAAAGAAGAATACAGCAATCGAAGAATTTTAAGATTGGAAATACAATTCCGAATATTATTCTTCCAGATTCAGCAGGCTCATTAATAGATTTAAGCAAAATAAATTCAGATAAAACTCTTATTATATTTTATGCAAGCTGGTGTCCACACTGCCAAACCTTACTTCCACAGATTTCTGATCTTTACAAAAACCAGAAAGATAAGAAGTTTGAAGTACTCGCTGTTTCAATTGATACATCTCGAACAGATTGGCTAACCTTCGTTAAAAACAATAAAATGAACTGGTTGAATGTTTCTGATCTAAAAGGCTGGACAGGACAAGCAGTACTTGATTATTATATCTATGCAACACCAACTATGTTTTTGATTGATAAGAAACTGAAGTTGGTTGAAATGCCAAAGAATATTGTAGAAATAAAAAATTATCTCAATTAGTTTTCGAGAGTTATTTTCACCAATTATCTTTATATAGTTTTGTAACCATCTTAAAGGTTAATTATAAAAGACTTACCTCTATTTCTATTAGTCTTTTTATTTCTTTATGCAGAAATACTTATATATCATTTGCAATCGAGAAGCTTTGTTTTCAACTAAGAAGATGTTGGCGTTGAAATAAAAATGTTTAAGAAGATTTTATTTAAAATTAAAAACGCCTCGTGTGAGGCGTTTTATTTTTTTAAACTGCTGCTTTTTCTTTAGAGTAAATTTTTTGAAACTCACGAGCTTTTCTATTTTTCCAATTACCTTTATGATAAGCATAACCAACAACAAGCGGCATTGCAATAGTTGCTTCAGCATAAACCATTTGCTCGAATGAAGTTGAAACTTTACCCCATGAACTTGCTTCTTTAAGTGTTGATCCGGAAAGTGCGCCGTCTCTTTCATCCGCAACTGTAATTTGGATTGCATACTTATGCATCTCTGCATCTTCTTGTAAGATGTCCGCAGCTACAACAATATCCTGAGTAAAGTTTTTAGGAACACCTCCGCCAATCATAAAAATGCCGGTATCTTTACTGTGTAATTTTATTTGTGTTAATTCAAGAAAATCTTTTCCTGAATCACACGACACATGTTCATCAGGGTTTTTATGCTGGTGCATAATAAATCCAAATCCAGCAGAGCAATCAGAAAAAGCAGGAATAAAGATTGGAACATTTTTTTTGTAAGCAGCATAAACAACAGAGTCATCAACTTTAGGTCCGCCGTTTTCTTCAAGATATTTTCCAAACTCCCATAAAAATTCTCTTGATGAATACGCACCGGGTTTCATTGAATCAAAAATTGCAGCGGTTGTATCATCGCAAATTCTAAGTTCATCTTCATCAATAAAAGTATCATAAATTCTATCGATGTGTAAATCTCTCATTTCATTGTCATCAACCCATTTTGTACCCTTGTAATGTTTAAAACCAAGCGCTTCAAAAAAATCCTGGTCAACCATAATCGCACCGGTTGAAACAATTGCATCAACCATGTTATTCATAATCATATCATAAACAATTTTTTTTAATCCTGCACTGAACAAGCTGCCTGCTAAAGTTAAGATAACGGCGCAGTCTTTATCTTTAATCATAGTGTCTAAAATATTTGCAGCGCGATTTAAATCTCTTGCAGTAAATGCCATGTCTTCCATAGCATCAACAAGGGGAACGACATTGTGCTGCTTGATATCAATATGTTTAACAACTTCTTTTAGATAATCTTTTTTTGTGGACATTTTTACTCCTTATTTATTTTAATTTCTTTTTTGAATATAAACCAAATTAAACTTTTTAAAAAAAGATTTTTGCAAATCTTAATATTCCTTGCTTCCACGGAACACGATGAGAAACACCATCTTTATTAATAAACTCATTCCTGTGCGCAACATACCATTTGTAATTTCTTAACAACGCATCTTTATTTGAAAATTTTGGTTTGTAGCCAAGAATATTTTCTGCTTTTTCTATCGATACAAAAGAATCTTTTGAAGCAGTTTCATATACCCATTTGTAAAGTGGAGAAAGTTTTAAAGCCTCTAAAAACTTTAAAGTATAAATGATTGGTTTTTCGGGAAGTCCAACAATTTTTTTCCCAAATCCTGCGTAATCTAAAACAGCCTGATAATCTTCTCGCATTGTCGTAAACTGTTTTGCACCAATGTTAAAGGTATCATTTGCAATTTTTTCATCAAGAGTTGCAGTTAAATAAATTGCCTCACACAAATCTTCAACATCTAAAAGCTGGTAACGATTTTTTCCATTTCCAATCATCGGAAAACCTTTTGCATCTTGTGCCCAATCAAAAAGTAAATCAAAAACACCAAGCCGTTCTGGTCCGATAAAAGATTTTGGACGTAAAATCGGAACACACATTCCTTTTTTTCTATACTTTAAACATTCTTCTTCAGCAAGAATTTTTGCTTCGCCATAAGGTCCAACACCATCAAGTTTATCATTCTCTAAAAGTGGGTGATGATCCGGAATACCATAAACAGCGGTTGATGAAATATGAATGAATCTTTTTATTTTATTTTCTTCAGCAGCTTCAAGTAAATTTTTTGTACCGTCAATATCAGTTGAGTAAATATCTTCCGGTTTATAAAGTGGTAATGCTGCTGCGGTGTGAACTATTATATCTTGGCCTGCAACTGTTTGTTTAACTTTTTGTTTATCTCTTATATCGCCAGTTATGATATTAATTTTATTGTTCATATCAGGATAATCAAAATCAACAATATCCAAAGAAGTTATTTCGTGTTCTTTAGAATGTAAATATCTAACTAAATTTATTCCCAGAAATCCGGCGCCGCCTGTAATTAAGTACTTCATTTTACTTGATAATTTATTAATAATGTGTAGTCAAAATTAGTAATTTTGTTCTATGCTTCAAACTTAAGTTAATAATGCAGATGAATAACAAAGAAATAGAAACTGAAGATTTAAATAATAATAAAACATGGATAAGAAATTTTTCACTATCCGTTCTCCTCCATTTAGTAATAATTATTGCTCTAATCTATTTTTTTAGGCTTCAATCTGAAACATCAAAAGTAAATTCAAATTATTTTACTATCGATACAAAGGAATATGTGCAGCAAAAATCGGAAGAAGTAAAATCTGAAGTTGACAAAAACGTAAACGAACAAAAAGAAATCAATGAAGAGAAAAAAACTGATGCGATTGAAGAAATAAAATCACTAAGGTTTTCTGACATCGTTGTAGATACAACAAATTTGGATCAAGTTTATTCTGAGCCAACGTTACACGTTTCAATAAAATATCCCAAAGGCTGGACGTTCATTGATCAAAATAAAAAAAAGAAATTTGATGGAGTAACCTTTTGGGCAAATGATGGAGAGTATAATCCGCCGCCATATATCCATTTAGAAGTTTTGGATAAAGATATGTTTATCGAAAAAAGATATTCTTATAAAATGGATTTAGAAAACTATAAAGCATATTATAATGATCCCGAAGAAATGCAGGGATACATTACCCAAATTTTTTATATCAGAACTGAAGATGATGAGGATTTTAAATTAAAACTGATGATGAAAGGGGAAAAAGAATTCAAAGCTTTTCAGCCAAGATTTTGGGCAATTCTAAAATCTTTCAATTTTGGAAGTTCGTTATTCTAAGAATATTCACAGAATACTAGGGAAAAATGAAATTTCGATTTCAAACAGCATTAATAAACTTTATATTTCTTGACTTTTCATAATCTTAGATATATTTTTCCTCT
>JBDTRQ010000297.1:0-2125 GCA_039931535.1 Ignavibacteriota bacterium | reverse complement strand
ATTTTGAACTATTAAATTTATAGAATTCAATCCAAAATGAGATAAAACAAGATTACGTCTCTATCCAACAAGTTTTTCTAATAGATTATAAAATAAGAAGTTAGGTTGATTTTAGCATAAATCTTTGATAATTTTCCCGGCCAAAATAAATAGACAAAATTAAATTTAAGGTTTTACATGACGAAGGCTGACATTGTAGATAAAGTTGCCGCCGGTACCGGACTTACGAAGCTTGAAACGGAAGCAATAATTGAGGGATTTTTTTCTACCGTTATTGAAGCGCTTAAAGATGGAAACGGAATTGAGATACGTGGATTTGGCAGTTATAAAGTGAAAAAGAAAAATGCAAGAAATGCTCGTAATCCTAAAACCGGAGAAAAAGTTTTTGTTGATGAGCATTACGTTCCAACATTTAAATTTTCTAAAGAGTTTAAAGAAATTGTAAATGCTGGCATGAGCGAAAAGAAGAGAGGTTAGTTGTTGATGTCTAAGTTCTGTAGTCAATGTGGATATAAGTTTGATAAAGAATATAAATTCTGTCCGGAGTGCGGTGCTAAAGTTTCCGGTTCTAAAAATGTAAAAGCTGTTAGCGATGGTAAACAGTTAAATCCAAAAATTATCTATGGGATTTTAGTTGCGGTAATAGCGGTTGTTGCAATTATTCTTTTAACATCCGGAATGTTTGATTCAGCGCCTGTAACAAATGTATCTGTAAATCAAAACCAGCAGCAAGGTAATGTTTCATCTGGTGTTAATTTAAATAATATGCAGATGATAAATGATTTGGAAGCAAAGATTAAACTGAATCCCGAAGATTATAAAAGTTTACTTGAATTAGCACACTTGAAAAATGATTCAGGTTTATACGAAGCAGCGATACAAAACTATAAAACATATTTGGGAAAAAATCCCAAAGATGCAGATGCAAGAATTGATATGGGAGTTTGTTATTTTAACCTGAAAGATTTTTCAAATGCTATAATGGAAATGGAAACAGCTTTAAAGTATGAACCAAATCATCAGATAGCGTTTTTAAATCTTGGAGTTGTAAATCTTTCAGCAGGTAATTTAGAAAAATCAAAAGAGTGGCTTAAAAAAGCCGTTGAGTTAGATCCAACCAGTGAAGTTGGGAAAAAAGCAGAACAGTTATTGAATAATCATTAGTAAATTTCTTAAAGGAGAAAGCCGATGCCTTGTGGTAAAAAAAGAAAACGCCATAAAATGTCTACACACAAAAGAAAAAAAAGATTGCGTAAGAACAGACATAAAAAGAAAATAAGATAGTTACTGATCTTAAGCTAAGATTAAGAGGCGAAGAGTTATGTCTTCGCCTTTCTTTGTTAACACACAATTGAAATTACAAGCCAACTTAGCTCAGCTGGTAGAGCAACTCATTCGTAATGAGTAGGTCGCCGGTTCGATTCCGGCAGTTGGCTCTAAATTCGCAAGATCCACTTTCTCAATGTTCATAAATAATCAGTTTTTCAATGAACGATTTACTGAACGTTTTTTAACACTACTTTAAGAACAATAATTTGGAATAGTCTTTACTGAACTGATGGGATACCACAATCTTAAACAGATGCGACTTCTTCCAATATAAAATTATTTTTTTACTGTGGTAATTCTCAGTTTAGAATAATTGAGATGTAATATGATATATTTCTGAAACACATATTCAACATACATTTATACAATAAGTATTTGGATGCTTACTCTCATTTATTCACCACTGGTCAGCGTTTTTTCTTACAATATTCTTAACCCATAGTAAACCATTGCTAAGCAGAGTTATGATAATTTTATTCCACTCAATACACTACTTTTTGGAAATTAAGGCATTATACAGTCTCTACTAAATTGCCAAATGATCCACAATTTGATAATATGGATAAGCAAATAAATTCATTTAATTATTAGGAGGTTGTTATGCCTACTTATGATTTCAAATGTAAAAAATGTAATAAGAAATTCTCACTTTCATTATCCATCTCAGAATACTCAAATAAAAAATCTTTTACTTGCCCAAAGTGTAAAAGTATAAGTGTTATGAGAATATTTTCAGGCTTTACAGCAGTAACATCTAAGAAGAGTTAAATAAAGTCTGCTCAAAAGTGGAATCATT
>JBDTRQ010000296.1:0-3958 GCA_039931535.1 Ignavibacteriota bacterium | reverse complement strand
CACCACATTTTCTATAGATAAATTATAATTAACAAAATTTTCAGTATCGCTTTCAACTGCACCAAGTTCCTCAAAATCTTTTTGCGTGATAACCATATAACCTAATTTATCATCTGCAAAAAGGGTAATTGAATTTAATGCTCTTCCAAGTAATTTTACTTTACTAAGTTTACTTTGATCGTAAAGTTTATCATAAACTTGCTCGGGATTTACGCCAAGTTTAAGCAGCTCTGCAATAATTGTGTGAACTTCTGAAGTTGTTCTATCAAATCTAAATGAGCCTGTGTCCGTCATTATTGCTGCATAGATTGATTCAGCAATATTAAAATCTAATTCAACAATTTTTGTTTGTTTGATAAAATCAAAAATTATTTGTCCTGTTGCAGAATAGTTAATATCAATAAATTTGTAATCAACAAAATCTTCCGGATCCTGATGATGATCTATACAAATTTTTAGTTTAGTTGAACTGCGAAAATAATCTTCCATTCTAACTGTTCTATCAGCATGATTAAAATCCAAAGCAACTAAAACATCTACTTGATTAAATATTTTTTTGTGCTCAACTTCATCAAACTTTTGGATTACATTATCTTTATTAAAAAATGCAAGATTATAAGGAGTAGCACTATGATTAATTATAGAAACTTTTTTACCAAGTTTTTTAAGTATATGATAAAACGCAATTTCAGATCCAACTGCATCCGCATCCGGATTAACGTGAGTAGTTAATAGAAACGATGAGTTACTTAAAATAATATTTTTTAGTTTTTCAAAATCAATCATAGCGGTATAAAATAAAAAAGGGCTTGAAGCTGTTTCAAGTCCTTCTAAAATAAATAAAATTTAATTATCTAAAAAGATAATCAATTAACTTCCCAGGTATTGCCGCCAAAAAGTACTTTCTCCAATTCACCAACACCTTTTTTCTTTTTAACAAATTCAATCTGTTCAACTAAACCTTGATCATAAGTAGGTTTTAATACTTGTCTAAAAACACCAACTGGAGTTGGCATTCCAGGTGTTTCTGTAAACGTAGAAAGAATTGCGGAACGAACCGGACTTTCTTCAAACTCATCGTGTATCCACAAATCATCTGCAGAATATTTCCCATCTGATAAATCAACAACTCGTGGCGTAAATCCATCAAGCTTAATTCCCTTCTCACCATTCTTTCCGAAGATCATCGGCTTGCCTTGTTCAAGAACTAAAACGTTATCGTCTTTTGTATCTTTATCTGTAAGGATAGAGAAAGCGCCATCATTAAAAATATTACAGTTCTGATATATTTCTAAAAATGCAGTTCCTTTATGCTTTCCAACTCGTTTAATCATTTCTTGCAGGTGCTTCGTGTGTCGATCAATAGAGCGCGCAACAAATGTAGCTTCTGAACCTGTTGCGAGCATGGTTGGATTAAATGGATAGTCAACACTTCCATAAGGAGAAGTTTTTGTAACTTTTCCCTTTTCAGATGTTGGTGAATACTGTCCTTTAGTTAATCCGTAAATACGATTATTAAAAAGTAAAATTTTAATATCAATATTTTTTCTGCATGCATGTATAAAGTGATTACCACCGATGCTTAATAAATCTCCATCGCCGGTTGCAACCCAAACAGAAAGTTTTGGATTTGCAAGTTTAACTCCGGTGGCTAAAATAGGCGCTCTACCATGTATTCCGTGAAAACCATAAGTATCCATGTAGTAAGGAAAACGGCTTGAGCATCCGATACCGGAAATCCAAACAACATCTTCTTTTGGCACTTCAATAATTTCAGGAAAAGTTCTTTGAACCTGTGCCAGGATTGAATAATCACCGCAGCCAGGACACCATCTAACTTCCTGATCAGAAGCAAAATCTTTAGCAGTTAGTTTTGCTGTTTTAACTTCAACTTTATTTTCCATTTTTTCCTCCGAGAGTTTCCTTAATCTTTTCTATAATATCTGATACTCTGAACGGTAATCCACGAATGACATTAAATTGAACAACATCAATCAGATATTCACTTTTTATAAGTTTAGCTAATTGCCCAAGATTAATTTCCGGAATTAGCACTTTCTTAAATCGCTTTAAAACTTCTCCGGTATTTTTTGGGAAAGGATTTAAATATTGAAAATGAGCTTGAGAAACTTTCATTCCCATCGCTCTTGATTTAATTACAGCTTCCTTAATTGCGCCGTAAGTTCCACCCCAGCCTAATACAAGTAGTTCGCCCTGCTGATCGCCATCAACTTCTAACTCAGGAATATCATTTTCGATATTCTTAATTTTTTCTGCTCTAAGATGAATCATTTTATTATGGTTATCCGGATCATAGTTTACGCTGCCATAAATGTTTGCTTTTTCAAGTCCACCGATTCTATGTTCTAAATCAGGTGTTCCGGGAACAGCCCAAGGTCTAGCAAGAAATTCATCTCTTAGATAAGGATAAAATCCTTCTTTTTCAGTTCTAAATTTTACATCAATTTTTGGAAGTGAATCAACAGATGGAATTCTCCAAGGTTCGGTGCCGTTAGCAATGTAACCATCTGTAAGTAAAATTACAGGTGTCATATACTTCAAAGCAATTCTGGAAGCTTCAATAGCCATATAAAAACAATCACGTGGAGTTTTTGCAGCAAGAACTGCAACGGGAGCTTCACCATTTCTTCCGTAAATAGCTTGCAGCAAATCTGCCTGCTCAGTTTTTGTTGGTAAACCTGTACTTGGTCCACCGCGTTGAACGTTTACTATTACAAGTGGAAGTTCTGTCATAACAGCAAGTCCAATTGCTTCAGTCTTTAATGCTAAACCGGGTCCGCTTGTAGTTGTGAGGGCAAGACTACCTGCAAATGCAGCACCAATTGCTGATACTACACCGGCAATTTCATCTTCAGCTTGAAAAGTTTTAACACCAAAATTCTTAAAGTTACTTAGGTACTGAAGAATATCGGTTGCCGGCGTTATAGGATATGATCCAAGATATAATGGTAATCCGCTTTGAACGGAAGCAGCAAGAAAACCATAAGCGGTTGCTTCGTTACCTGAAATATTTCTGTATGTACCTTTTGGTAGTTTTGCAGGTACCACATCATATCTTGTAGTAAATGCTTCGGTCATTTCACCATAATTAAACCCGGCATTTAATGCTTTTGTATTTGCTTCAATAAATTCCGGATTCTTTTTAAATTTTTCTTGAATCCAATCAATAGTATTTTGAATTGGTCTGTTATATAACCAGTACATCAAACCAAGCGCAAAAAAGTTTTTAGTTCGTGCAATTTCTTTCATTGAAAGCGATGTTCCTTCAAGTGCATTTTCTGTAAGCTTACTAATAGGAACACCAAAAACAATGTAACCTTCAAGGGTTCCATCTTCCAACGGATTTGAATCATAATGAGCTAACTTTAAATTCTTTGCATCAAACGCATCGGTGTTAACTATTATTATTCCGTTCTTTTTTATCTCAGTCAGGTTTTTCTTTAACGCTGCTGGATTCATTGCAACTAAAACATCAGGTTGATCGCCTGGTGTGTGAATTCCTTCGCTACTAAAATGTAATTGAAATCCGCTAACACCGTAAATAGTTCCTGCGGGTGCACGAATTTCTGCGGGATAATCTGGAAGAGTGTTTATATCATTACCAACAAAAGCGGTAGTCTCACTGAACTGAGAACCTGTAAGCTGCATTCCATCACCGGAATCTCCGGCAAAGCGAACGGTAACTTCACTTAGCTGCTGCATTTCTTTTTCTTTAGCCATGTTTCTCTCTATAAAATTTAAATATTTGCTGTTCCAAAACTAATAAGACTGTTATGAATTTACAATTGATTTTTCTATCACTTAAATAAATCTAGCTGGATTATATTACAAGATTATTTTCGCCAACCTTGAACAATTGGGAATCTTCTTCCATATCCAAAAGCTTTGGAAGAAACACGCAGTGCTGGTGCAGCTTGATTTCTTTCGGTATCACGAG
>JBDTRQ010000295.1:0-1658 GCA_039931535.1 Ignavibacteriota bacterium | reverse complement strand
AGCCTGGTAATGTAATCTTTGTCAAAATATTATCAATAAATTCTGATGTTTGTTTGCCCGGTCTAATACCCGGAATAAAACCGCCTTGCTTCTTCATATTATCTGCAACGTCTTTTGGATTAAAAGCAATCGCAGTATAAAAATATGTAAAGAAAATAATCATCAATGCGTAAACGAATGAATATACAGGAGAAGTATAAACAAAGTAATTTGCTATTGTCTGTAAAAAATCATTATCAGGGAAAAATGATAAAACTGTACTTGGTATAAACATAATTGACTGTGCAAATATAATTGGCATTACTCCTGCAGTATTAACTCTTAAAGGAATATACTGTGTAACACCGCCATAAACTTTTCTTCCAACAACTCTTTTGGCATATTGAACTGGAATTTTTCTTGTTCCCTGTGTTACCAAAACAACACCGGCAATAATAAAAAACATAAAAGCAAAAATAATTATCTCAATAATAATTGATCTGCTGCCTGCAGAAATCAATCTAATCTCATCAAAAATTGAGTGTGGAAATCTTGCAACAATTCCTATAAAGATAATAAGAGAAATACCGTTACCAATACCTTTATCTGTTATCTGCTCACCCATCCACATCATAAACATAGTTCCTGATGTTAGAATAATTATTGTTGATAAAATCCAACCAATTCCTTGAATTGGATGCGGAACAATAGACAAACCTTGAAACTGTGTGTTAAGTAATTTTACTGTAACACCCCAGGCTTGCATTGCAGAAATAAGTACAGTTCCATATCTGGTTAACTGAGTTATTTTTTTTCTGCCTTCTTCACCTTCCTGCTGTAACTTTTGGAAGTAAGGAACAACGGCACCCATCAATTGCAAAATAATTGATGCGGATATATAAGGCATTATACCTAATGCAAAAATCGCTGCTTTTGAAAAAGCTCCACCAACAAAAAGATCATATAATCCAAAAAGATTATCTGAAGACGAGTTCTTCATACTTTCTGAAAGTAAAACCGCATCCACACCTGGTATTGTTAAATGTGATCCTAATCGAACAATAAACAGAAGAGCTAAAGTGTATAAAATACGCTGTCTCAGTTCGTGGATCTTAAAAATATTTCTGAATGTATCTGTAAATTTTGACATCTGTTTGCTTGCTATACTTTGGTTATAGTGCCACCAGCTGCTTCAATTTTTTGTTGAGCTGATTTACTGAAATCACTAACAGCTAATTTTAATTTAGATTTTACATCACCTTTGCCTAAAACCTTAATCGGTTTTTTTGAGCTTGAAACTAATCCTAATTTCTTCAACTCTTCAGCATTTAATGTTTGATCTTTAATCACCTTAGCATCAACTAATTTTTGTAATGAGTTTACGTTTACAACTTGATATTCAATTTTGAAAATATTTGTAAAACCAAATTTAGGTACTCTCCTTTGAAGAGGCATCTGACCACCTTCAAACCAGGCTTTATGCTTTGCACCAGATCTTGACATTTGACCATTCATACCTCTGGTAGATTGGTTGCCGTGTCCAGAGCCTTCGCCGCGTCCTACTCTTTTACGATTTTTTCTTGAGCCTTTAGCGTATTTAAGATTGCTTAATATATCCATTATAAAACCTTACTAATCTTTTAATTCTTCTACTTTAACCAAGTGAGTTACTTTTCTTA
>JBDTRQ010000294.1:0-5094 GCA_039931535.1 Ignavibacteriota bacterium | reverse complement strand
CATAATATTTAGTTCTATCAGAGTAATAAGAATTTTTTAATGTGTTTAACTTAATCCACAAATCTTTGTATCTGTCCGTATCAGAAAAAAGGGGAGCTAAAATTTGTAATTGCTGATTTGCCTCTTCAAATCTGTTTGCGGAAATTAATTTATCAATCAATTTAAAGCGGCTCTCGCTATCAGCAGGTTTGTTTTTTATAAGACGATACAACCTATCAATTTCATATTCTTTTGCGGGTGGTGGTATTCCATAATTGAACCGCGAAGTGGTATCGTTTACTGAATATACATATCCTTTTCCTCTTGCTAAATCCAATCCATCCATTGCTTCTTTAAAATATGGTCTTATCTCAAGAGATTTTTTAAAAGCCTCTTCAGCAATTTTATTTTTACCAAGCCATAAAGTAAAATATCCGTAACGTGAAAATAATCTGTGATCTTTCGGATAATTTTCCGTGTAAGATTTTAGAATCGGTTCGCCTTTCGATATGTGTCCGTTCTTAGCTAATATTTCCGAGTATCTAATTATCTCATCCGATGAAGCGTTTTCTTTTTCAAGATAAAGGTCGTACCAAATTTCTGCTTCACTCCAGTTACCTAAATTTTTATAGCACTTGCCAATTTCAAGATAGTTTTTAGCAATGTTAGGATTGATTGCAATTTCCCGCTTGTGTCCTTCAATTTTATTGTAAAGAAGTTTATACCAATCAGAAGTTGCTCGGTTTAGGTTAGATGAAATTTCATCATCGTTTGGATTTATTTTTTTCGCAGTGCGATAATCATAAACGGCGTATTCATAATTCCCTCTTTTCTCGTAACACACTCCGCGCAAATTAAAACCATCCGCAGAATTGGGATCAGCAGAAACATATTTGTTTAAAATATCAATAGCTTCGCCGTACCGCCCTGAATTGAAGAGTTGCAATGCTTCAGCTTTAAAACTTGTTGGATTAGAATTTTGAGGAAATAAGTTGGTGCTAAAATAAATTAGATTAAGAAAAAGTAAATGATAGAAAAATAATTTCATTTTTTATCAACAATTCTATCTCTGATTTGATTGTATTCTGACGGCTTCGCTATCAAATTCCTTAAATATATCTTCAACGCTATTCATCGAATCATTTACCTTCAGCATCAAATAGGATACATTAGCTGCACCGCCGCCGTTTAATGTTTGATGAACTTTTGTAATTAAATCATCAACTAATTTGTCATCGGATTTTGTGATGAGAATATAAATTTTATCCTCAATAGTGCAGACTTTATCTTTTTTATGGACAGCCAATTTTACTGAATAACTAAGTTGATCGAACGAAATTTTTGATTGAGTTTGGCTAAACGGATTGAGACCTAGTGATAAGATTGTAAACTTCTGCCCTGTAGTTTTGTAGAGTGCAATTTGGTTGTTTACAATCAGCTTAAAATCATTAATGCTGTAAATATTCGGGACTAAATATTGCGGAGAATTTTCAGATCCAGTTTTATTAGGTATAAGTTCCGTTATTTCAGGTAATTGATTCTCTCTCGTTAAGCGCTTAGTAATTTTAAAATCAGTTGTAATCCCTTTGTACGGTTCGATAAAATAATTTGCTTTAAATTTTCCTTCGGTGTGTCCAATGTTTGGAGTAATATCAATAACGCCGGGCTGCTGCTCTTCACTTTCTTCGGATTTGTGAAGTTGTATTATTCCGGTTGCAAAAGAATTTAAAACATTAAAAATCATTTTTGATGATTGTGCAGCAGGCTCTCGTAAAATCAGTAAACTTGTAATACCCATATCTTCAATCGTTTCAACCATCGAGCCAAAAGCTTCTTTAAGATTATTTAGATTTTCATATTCAACGTAAGGTGTAAGTTCATCAAATATAATTCTTGCGGGATTGTACTGATTGATAACAGAGACTATATCATGCAGATAATCATTTAAAAATTCATCTCTGCTTTTAAATTCTGTTGTTTCAGTTGGTTGAGCTACGCGTACAACAATAATTGTATTTTGATTAATATAATTTTCTAAGTCTATATCAATCGAAGCAGCATGAATCATTAAATCTTTTGGGCGAGAGTTTGTGAAGTACAAACAAATCTGTTTATTCTTTGCAGCTTCAACAGCATATTGCAAGCTTAGCAAAGTTTTGCCTGATTTTTTTTCACCGACTAATAAATAGGTGCCACCGTGATAAAAACCTCCCCAGGCGCTATCTACGATTGGAATACCGGAACGGAATAATTGGATGTTTTTTGTCATAGTTTAAATTTTTTACAACTTTACCAATTATTATACCGTTTGTTTGCTAAGATTATGCTTAAAAATCGTACAAAAAGGGATTATTTTTGGACTAAAAAGAGACAAAAAAATATTCTTGTATTATAATGCAACAAGCTAAAATTTGTACAAATTCGATCGCATTATGAAATAAATAACAGCGGACAATTAATTACTGTAAAATCCAAAAACAAAAAGCGCTGTGGCATTACCAATTATTGTTGGTTCGTTGGTAATGTAGTCAAATCTGTCATCATAATATTTAATGCTGTCAGTATTAAACTCATCATACTGATTATTCATCCTTCGGATTTTGTAATTGTCTAAAAGATTAGTTGGCGCAGGTCCGGCAGTTAGTGCACCGGGTAAATATCCATTATTAAAAAATGCAATTTGCGAGTGAAGGTTTTTTGAAAAATTACTTCCAACATTATAAATAAAACTTACACCCCACGGATTTCTTCCAAGAATATAATCTCGTTGAAAAATTGCAAGTGAATCAAACTCAGTTGAGCCGGTTAATTTTTTGTAAAGAATTGATTGCAAACTAACACCAAGCAAAGCATTTGTTGTTCCCCAGGAATATGCTAAACCTTCACGCAAAAATGAGCTATCACTTGTATTTTTAAAGTGTTTAAGATTTTGATAAATGTATTTAACAAAATCTGGATTGTGCTGTGCAATTTTGTAATCTGCTAAAGAATTAATATCACCAACACTCCACCAATAATCTGAGCCGGCTTTTGTTCCATATTCAATTGCTTCATCAAGGTATTTTTGATTAGATGTACTGTTAAAAAGTTCAACTGCAGCAAGAGCTAACTTTCCGTTAAAAAAATTTTCCGGATAATGATTTGAGTAAGTGGAATCAATATCCTGAACTTGATTTCTAATCGAATAAAATTTTTCCGCGATTAAAAGACATTTAGCAGCAAATTCATTTTCATAAAACTTTTCTTTCCAGATTTTTGATGCTAAGGCTAAGGCTGCGGAATAAATTCCTATTGTGTTTTTTCCCATACTAACAACAGCAGGACGCTCAAATTGTAAACTATCGTTTTCCGGCAATCGCCATCCAATATTATGATCTATTTCGTTTTGCACTTGTGATACTAAATTTTGATTATCAATATTGCATCGCAGCAGCCAATCAAGACCAACTTTTGCCTCTTCCAAAATATCAGGCACATCATTTTTATCTAAATCATATCCAAATTTTTGGGAATCGAATTCATAACTAAATAGTAAAAGATACGTTGTTAGTGCAGTTGTTTTTAAAAACTTTATATAATCGCCTGCATCGTGCCAGCCACCTGTTAAATCTCGCGCAGTTGAATCTTTATAACCAATAATTTTTGCAGCATCAGATAAGTGACAAGGTTTATGCAGGATTGGAATTGTTGGTCCGCATCGCTGTGCTTTAAAAAATAAACTAAGCGAATCTCTAACATCATTAAAAATAAAATTACCAATTTGAAATGGATAAGATTCTGAATCTGATAATTTAATTTTGTACTTACCCATTGAGTTAAGGGGTGAAAAATCAATTTCATAACAATAATTAAAGTTACCGTAAACCAATGGTGAATCATTAACACTGCCTTCAAATTTTATTTCATTTGATTTGTTTTCAATAACAAAAAATTGTTTGCCATTTAAATTTGATTTTGAAAGTATAACAGCAGTTTTTACATCTTGCGGTAAAAATCCAACTTGATTTGTTCTTATGAAAATGGAATCTGTGAGAGCGGTTTGGCAGTTAACAAATAAAATTTGTGAAACAAGTAAAAAAACTAAATAACTTAATTTCCCAAATTGGTTTTTAATATTTAAAATCTCCTGTTAACTTCCTACGGATAAAATATTTTATGCGTTCGGTCCATCTTTTTTAAGATAATTTGTTCTAAATACATAATCCCAAAAAGGTGAGCTAACGCCGTAACCCTTATCAGGTTCTTGATAATGATGTTTGATATGATGATTCTTAGTTGCGAGCCAAAATTTACTATGCATATTAAAATGATGAACAGCATAATGGGTCATATCATAAAATAAATAACCGATTAAAAATCCAGCAAAAAAAGGATTAATTGAAACGCCACCGATTAAAAATCTAAATAAAAAATAAAAAAATGCTGCAATCGGAAGGCTTACAGAAGGGGGCATAACTAATCTTTTAGAATCGCTTGGATAATCGTGATGAACACCGTGAAATATAAAATGAATTCTTGTACCAAGTTTACTTTTTAATTCCATGTGGAATACAAATCTGTGCAGCAAATATTCTGTTATTGTCCAGATGAATAATCCAAAAATAATTAATCCAGTTATTGAGAGCGCTGGAATTTTAAAAGTAAAAATTCCAAGATATAACATATAAAGTATTATCGGTATAAAAATTATTAATGGAACTGTGAAATGTACTTTAGAGAGCGATTCTAAAAAATCACTATCAAACATTCTAACAGTTTCATCTTTATTAGATACAAATTTCTTTGCCATTGCAAATCCTACTTAAAAATTACTTGCAAATTTAATAATTACAAATCAAAGATTAAAAATCATCCAACACTAATATAACCTTATTTTATAGATTGAGGATAGAAATTGGATTTATATCATCAATACTATTTGATATTAATCACTAAAGTTTTCATATTCACAAATGATTTTCTGAAATTCCTTAACATTCAGGAGGATTGATGTCTCAAAACGGCGAACGTGAGCAATGGGGAACAAAAATCGGTTTGATATTAGCTGTTGCTGGTAACGCGGTTGGATTAGGAAACTTTCTTCGGTTTCCTGTACAAGCTTTTCAAAAAGAAGAG
>JBDTRQ010000293.1:0-2917 GCA_039931535.1 Ignavibacteriota bacterium | reverse complement strand
AGAGTAACGAACCCCACCTCGTTCCTCCCCTTTGCCAAAGGGGAGGAGGCAGGAAGAGTTGGAATTGAATATTTATTTTTTGTGCTTGGGTTAAACGGATTTGGATAGTTTTGGTAAAGAATAAATTCTGTTGGACTTTTTGCAATTTCTACTTCAACAGAAACTAAATTATCATCAAAGTTTTCATAAGAACCCCTTATGATGAGTTAAAAAATGTCCATTGGTTAATTGAACTGTTCAAAAGTAAAATAAATTGTTGCTAAAGTCAAACATTAAAATAGTGTTAATTTTTTTGGTAAAATCTGCTTGTTAAATCTTCTTTTGAAATATTTTTTACTGCAATTTTATTGGATTAACCTTCAAACCTGATTAGTTTTGTAACTAAAATTTTAATTCTATCAACAGTGGAGATATATCTGTGATAATTTCAGTTCCAAAAGAAATAATGGCTGGCGAAAATCGTGTTGCCTGTGTGCCGGATGTTGTTTCAAAACTTATTAAAGCAGGATACGAAGTTCAGATTGAAAAAGATGCCGGATTAAATGCCGGGTTTACGAATGAACAGTATCAAAAAGCAGGCGCAAAAATTATTGATAATCTTACCGAGCTTTATGCTAATGCTGATCTAGTATTTAAAGTACAGCGACCGATTGATCATCCAACTGCAGGAAAAAATGAAATTGATTTGATGAAGAAAGGAACAATACTTATTTCGTTCGTTTATGTTCTTCATTATTCTGATATCGCAAAAAAATGTGCTGAACGCGGAATTGATCTTATTTCTATGGATATGATTCCAAGAACATCACTCGCACAAAAAATGGATGTGTTAAGTTCTCAGGCAAACATTGCAGGTTACAAAAGTGTTATAATGACTGCTAATGAACTCGGTAAAATCTTTCCTTTGATGATGACTGCAGCAGGAACAATCTCTCCCGCAAAAGTTGTGATTATGGGTGCGGGTGTTGCAGGCTTGCAGGCACTCGGTACCGCAAAAAGATTAGGTGCGGTTGTAGAGGTTTCTGATATCAGAGCTGCAGTTAAAGAAGAAGTGCAAAGTCTTGGTGGTAGATTTATTGAAGTTGATGGCGCAGAAGATATGCAAGATGCAGGTGGTTACGCCAAAGAAGCTACTCCGGAATTTTTGCAAAAACAAAAAGAAACAATTTTTAAGCACGTTACAGAAGCTGATATAGTTATTACAACTGCGCTTGTACCCGGAAAGAAAGCTCCGATTTTAGTAAGCGAAGAGATGGTTAAGCACATGCGTCCCGGCAGTGTTGTACTTGATATGGCTACTGAGTTCGGCGGTAATTGCGAAATAAGTGAAAGAGGAAAGACTGTTAAAAAATATGGTGTTTCAATAATTGGTGAATCAAATTTGCCAAGTCTTGTTCCAACACATTCAAGTGAAATGTATTCTAAAAATATTTTAAGTCTTATTCTTCACATCGGTAAAGAAGGAAAGGTTACACTAAAACTTGAAGATGAAATTGTAAAAGGATCTTTAATAACTCACAATGGCGAAGTTATTAATCAACGAGTTAAAGATCTAATCAAATAATGAATGTAATATTTTTAAATAGCATTTAGTTTGTCATTCTGTCTGCCTCGGCAGATTGTTTCAGAATCTCTTTCTTATTGCTATCAGATGCTGAAATGAATTCAGCATGACTATCATTAAAAGATTTATTTAAAGCAAAATTAAAGGTTAATTATGGATTATATTTTTTTAATGCAAGTGTATGTATTTGCTCTTGCAATATTTGTAGGGTTTGAACTTATCACTAAAGTTCCTCCTACATTGCATACACCTCTTATGTCAGGCTCAAACGCAATATCAGGCATTACAATTGTAGGTGCAATTTTAAGTGCCGGACTTGAACAATTTACAATCAGTACCATACTTGGAATGATTGCAGTTGCATTTGCAATGATTAATGTTATCGGCGGATTTCTTGTTACCGACCGTATGTTAAAAATGTTTAAAAAGAAGTGAGTTGAAAAAAAATGAAAATAGCTATTGAAATAACTTATCTGATTTCTTCAATTCTCTTCATCTTCGGCATCAAATTTCTTGGATCACCAAAGACCGCGAGAAAAGGAAATCTTTATGCTGCAATAGGAATGTTTTTGGCAATTGCAGCTACTTTATTAGATCAACAGGTTTTAACGTATGAATGGATTATTATAGGTGCATTAATAGGGTCATTAGCAGGTGTTTTGCTTGCGGTTAAAACTTCAATGACCGGGATGCCGCAAATGGTTGGAATGTTAAACGGATTTGGCGGCGGTGCATCAATACTAGTGGCGTTATCAGAATACTTTAAGAAAAATCCAAACTATCCTGTTGATACAGGAATGGCGTTTAGTTTGCCATATAATGAAGGTGTCGCTATAATACTCAGTATTCTTATCGGCGGTATTACATTTACAGGCTCTATGATTGCTTTTGGAAAATTGCAAGGCATTGTTACAGGAAAAGTTGTTAAATACCCTTTACAGCATCCACTAAATGCACTATTAGTTTTATCAGTAGTTGTTGCAGGTATTTTTGTTGTTATTGATCCAACTATGATCAATTTGGTTTTAGCAATTTCAGCAGTTTCACTATTGCTTGGAGTTTTATTAGTTCTTCCAATTGGCGGAGCTGATATGCCTGTTGCCATATCACTGTTAAATTCCTATTCGGGTATTGCCGGAGCTATGACAGGGTTTGTACTTGGAAATAATGTTTTAATTATTGCAGGTGCACTTGTTGGAGCTTCGGGAATAATTTTAACAATGATTATGTGCAAAGGAATGAATCGTTCCTTAATGAACGTTGTTCTTGGCGGATGGGCAAATGCAGGGTCAGCAACAGCCTCATCATCATCAACAACTTCACCAAAAGGTGATGTTAATTCAATAGATTCTG
>JBDTRQ010000292.1:0-1984 GCA_039931535.1 Ignavibacteriota bacterium | reverse complement strand
TTTTAATAAACTGTTTCTGGTTACAAGATACAAGATTCTTGATTCTGGATACTTCTCCGCCGAGGCGGACGGGATCCAAGATGTTAGTTAATTATTTATCGCTTAAATGTTGTTTCTGAATTGATTGTAAAAAACCATTAATCTTTTTTCCTAATAATTCAATCTTGCTATGCTGATTATCATAAAAATTTTTATCGTTTAATGATCCAGTTTCAAATAAAGTTTCCAAATGATCTAAAGTTTCATCATTAGATGCTAAAGCAAATGTGATAAATCTTATATAATCGCTTTTATAATTTCGTCTTCCGTATCCTTCTACAATATTTGATTTTACTGATTTACTTGATCTTCTTATCTGACTTCCTTCTTCATACATTTCAAATTTTGGAAGTGCTAAACTCATTTTATGAATATCAATAACAATTTCTCTTGATAACTGCCAAATTTCTAAATCCTAATAATTCATTTTTCTCCCAAAAAATATTTTGTCTAAACTTTCTCGATTTTCAGCGTCCAGTATCTAGTATCCAGTCCCCAGAACAAACTCCCTAGTTTTTCTATCACACTCAAAAATTGTTTCAATATCAGGATCAGAATGATTTTCAATTTTATCTAAAGCGTTTTTAATCAAATCAGAAATTTGAGAAAACTTTATTTTTTTATTTATAAACTTATCAACAGCAATTTCATTTGCGGCGTTTAATATACAAGGCGCCGTTCCGCCTGTTTTAATAACATCAAACGCTAAGCTTAAACACTCAAACTTATCAAAATCCGGTTCAAAAAAAGTAAGATTATTTATTGCCGGTAAATCAGTGCGATTAAATCCATTGCTATATCTTTCCGGAAAAGTAAGCGCATATTGAATCGGCAATTTCATATCGGGCAATCCAAGCTGCGCCTTAATTGATCCATCTACAAACTGAACCATTGAATGAATTATTGATTGCGGATGAACGACAACATTAATTTTATCAACCGGCAATCCAAATAACCAATGTGCTTCTATAACTTCAAGACCTTTATTCATCATAGTTGCGGAATCGATTGTAATCTTGCTTCCCATTTTCCAGTTTGGATGATTAAGCGCCTCATCCAAAGTAGCATTTTCAAAAAACGATTTATCTTTATTTAAAAACGGTCCGCCGGAAGCTGTTAAGATTAATTTTTCAACTTCGTTTAAATTTTCTCCAACTAAGCATTGGTAAATTGCAGAATGTTCTGAATCAACAGGAATTATTTCCGAACCATTTTCTAAAATAAGTTTAGTAACAAGTTCGCCGGCAACAACAAGTGTTTCTTTATTTGCAAGCGCAATTCTTTTACCGCGTTTTATAGCTTCCAATGTTGGAGCTAATCCCGCAAAACCTACAATTGCTCCGAGTAAAACATCATAATCTTTTTCGGAAGCAACTTTTAATAACCCATCATTTCCGGAAAAAACTTCACATAAATTACCAATGTTAGATTTAAGCTCTTTAGCTTTGGATTCATCCGTAACAACAACAAATTCCGGATTAAATTCTTTTATCTGCTGTTCTAAAAGATCAATTCTTGAGTTTACTGATAATCCAACAACACGAAATTTATCTGGGAAACTTCTAACAACATTAAGCGCATTAATGCCAATCGAACCGGAAGAACCTAAAATTAAAATTTTCTTCATTTTCTTATAATTTAAGGGTTAAAACTATTAAAGTATGAGAAGATTAGCAATGTACAATGTACATGGCTGTGATGCGGATTTTTTAAAGTCTAATAAAAAAAGCCAATCACTTTTTAAAGCGATTGGCTTTTAAGTCTAAATATAAACTACGTTAATATGTTACATTAAAAGTCTGAACACCATCAGCAGTTGAAGTGTAAACAGTAATTTTTACGGTATGCGCAACGCCTGTTTTTGCGCTAACAAATTCAACTAAATAACTGTTTGCAAGAGCGCCTGCAACAGGTAAATCTTTTAGATTCAAACCAGAAGCATCTT
>JBDTRQ010000291.1:0-3659 GCA_039931535.1 Ignavibacteriota bacterium | reverse complement strand
TCAGCATTTATTTTGGAACAGAATTATCCAAATCCGTTTAATCCTTCTACCACAATTAGCTTTACAATTCCGAATGTCACCCTGAGTTTGTCATCCCGAGCGGAGACGAGGGACGAAGGGTTTCAAGTACAACTTCAAGTTTATGATATTCTGGGAAATGATATTTCAACATTAGTAAATGAAGAAAAACCAGCAGGTAATTATTCAATAAATTTTGATGGACAAGGACTTGCAAGTGGAATTTATTTTTACAAACTGAAAGTTGGAATTCAAGAATCAATTAAGAAAATGATTTTGTTGAGATAAGAATTTTATAAACTGAATTGGCTGTGTCGATAGAACAGCCAAATTATTTTAGAATGAAGTGATAAAATTAATATTGTATCCAGAAGTATTATCCGGATAATTCTGAACTCCAACCGAAACATTCCACCCAACTTCTTCTTTTAATTTATTGTTGTACTTTGAAACTAACCGTACAGCGTTGATAGCACTAACAAATCTGTTAAGTAGCAGCGCGCCTACAACGAATCTTAAATTATTAAAAGACTGCTCAGAAGAAACCCACATATCTCTATAACTTTTTCTTTCTTCACTTGTATTCCATTTCCAGAAATAATTATTTGAGTTATACATTTCATCAAAATTTCTTTCAAAAGCTTTTTCATCATTATAATTGTCTATATCTAAATACTGTCCAATTGTTGCATAGTATTTATCATCTTTATTTGCCGTTGTTATGCCGCCGTTAATTTGAGCATAAGTAACATATCTATCCTTTTGCCAGTTTGCATAAACATTAATTCCAACATAAGTTCCCCAAAGCACACCATCTGCTACGGTAAAATAAATTCCGCTGTCATAAGCATCAGCATATAACTCACCCATACCAGGCAAAAGCAAAGAGTAAACAATAGCCAATCCGCTGCTCTTTTTCTTTTGTATATCATCAACCGGAAAACTATGATTTAAATCTTCCATTTGTGAAATTTCAGAAATTGCCTGCTGCTTAAATGAATAGAATGATGATTCACTGTTTTGAGAAAATATTTGTGTGGAGAGAACGATAAGAAGTATAAGGATATTTTTCATTTTTTTTATTTGAATAATATGATTAGGATAATTCTAATACAACGGAATTTTTTATCTCTTTAATTACACCATAAACCAAACCGTTGTTGATACCTTCAATGTAAACTTTACACATTTGGTTTTCTAAATCTTTATCAAGTATATTTAGAACTCTTATGTAATTGGAAGAAAAACCTTTTACAGTTCCATCGTGGTCTTTGGATTCAAATAGAACATCAACAGTTTTTCCAATCATTTGATTGTAAAAATAGTTTATCTTTTTATCACTTAAAATCCTTAGCATTTTGTTTCTTCTTTTTCTCTCAGCGGGTTCAACTTGATCAGAAATTAAAATTGCTTTTGTATCCGGTCTTTCAGAATAAGTAAAAACATGTAAGTATGAAACAGGAAGATCGAGAAGGAAATTATAAGTTTCCATAAATTCTTTTTCTGTCTCTCCGGGATATCCAACTATAACATCAACCCCAATTCCAGCATCTGGAATCATTTCTTTAACTTTTAGTATTACATTTTTATAATCATCAACACTATATCTTCTTTGCATCGAATGCAAAATAGTGTCGCTTCCACTTTGAAGAGGAATATGAAAATGGTTACACAATTTTTCAGATTTAGCTGTAAGATTAATTATTTCATCTGTTAGCAAATTTGGTTCGATTGAACTAATTCTAATTCTAAAATTACCTTCAACTTGAATCAGTTTTTTAAGCAACGAGAAAAAATCCAATTCGAAAGATTTTCCATAATCACCAACATTAACTCCAGTTAAAATAATTTCTTTATAACCTTGCTTAATAAGGTTTTTAAAATCTTCAATTACAAGATCAGGATTCATACTTCTGCTTTTACCGCGTGCAAGTGGAATTGTACAAAAAGTACATTTATAATCGCAACCATCCTGAATTTTAAAATAAGCTCTTGTTCTGCTGTCAGCATCCGTTGAACTTGCTAATCCAAATTTATTTAGTTCATCTTTTGGAGAAACATAAATGCAGGATAAATCTTTTTTATTAAAATCTTTTATGAGTGAAAATATTTCAAACTTTTCATTACTTCCAAGTACAGCATCAACACCATCAATTGCTGCTATTTCATCTGCTCTTAACTGTGCGTAACAGCCCGTAACAATAACATATGCCTGAGGATTATTTCTTAACACTCTTCGCACAAGCTGTCTGCATTCCTTCTCAGCATTTTCGGTAACTGAGCAAGTGTTAAAAACATAAACATCAGCTTTGTCTTTCATATCAACAAGAGAAAAACCATTTTGTAAAAAGTGGTTTCCAATTGTAGATGTTTCTGAAAAATTAAGTTTACATCCTAATGTATGTAGTGCAACTGTTTGGGGCATTTAAATTTTGGTTTATATAAAAAGAGCGGGAAGTTTTCCCGCTCTAATATAGAATATTTAAGAGAATTTATTCAGTCTCTTCTTTTTTCGATGTTTCAGGTTCAGAAACTTCAAAGATTGGGAATTCTGAAGAATCAATAGTACCCATTTCTGCACTTTGAATATTTTGAACAGTAACTCGTTCTAACTTATATGCGTTAATATACTGTTCTATTTCTTCATCGGATTTTTCTTTAAGCGCTGCAATAGCACTTAAAACTATTTTCTTGCTTTCCTTATCAAACTCAATAACCTTTAATGGTATTGTTGAATCGATAGGAAAGTGGTTAGCAATATTTTTTATCTTTGATGTAGAAAGTTGTGTTGTTGGTACAAATCCATCAACGTGCGAAGGAAGTTCAGCAATAATTCCTTTTTCAATTATTCTTACAACCTTACCAGTAGTTAGTTTACCAACGGAGTAATCTTGTTCAAAAGTATCCCAAGGATTATCCATAATTTGTTTATGTCCGAGTGATATTTTTCTTTGATCAACATCAACACCAAGAACTAATACATCTATTCTTTCGTTCTTCTTTACAACTTCACCGGGATGACGGATTTTCTTTGTCCAAGATAAATCAGAAATGTGAACTAATCCATCTACGCCAGGCTCCAACTCCACGAACACTCCAAAGTTAGTAAGGTTACGTGCAACACCTGAGTGTTTTGATCCCACAGGATATTTAGCCATCAGAGTTTCCCAAGGATCTGGTTCAAGCTGTTTGATACCGAGAGAAATTTTCTTTTCTTCTTTATCAAGACTTAAAATTATTGCTTCAATAATTTGTCCCATTGCAACTATTTGAGATGGATGTTTGATATGCTGTGTCCAGCTCATTTCAGAATTGTGGATAAGACCTTCAATTCCTTTTTCGATTTCAATAAAAGCACCATAATCAGTAAGAGAAACAACTCTTCCTGAAACTTTATCACCAATATTATTCAAATACTTGTTGTCCTTGCTGGAACCCTTGCAACGGCTTTCTTTGTCTGGGGAGGAGTTAGATACATAACCAGTTCTGGAAATCCTGAAACGCTTGAAGGAGCCAAAAAGACAATTATTTATTCCGCAATCGGTTTGACAATCTGCCTTGCTGCGTTTGTTCTTACCAGCATAGTTACTCAGGTAGCACAGAGTTCCTTTGGTGGATAAGAAAGAATGACAATGGACAAT
>JBDTRQ010000290.1:0-6647 GCA_039931535.1 Ignavibacteriota bacterium | reverse complement strand
GTACAAATAAAAATTATTAGACCTGGAGAAACTGACACCTTAACATTTAATCTTGTTCGTGAAGAAGTGATTGTTAAAAATCTTGTCTTTGCAGATTTCTATCCTGAAAATTCTAATAATGTATATTTAAAACTTTCAACCTTTAGTCGCTCTGCCGGTGATGAGGTTAGAAGTGCATTAAGACAGTTAAAAGAAAAAAAAGAAATCAAATCAATTGTGCTTGATCTTCGAGGAAATCCAGGCGGATTGTTAGATGTTGCAGTTGATATTTGTGATAAATTTCTAAAGAAAGATCTGTTAATAGTTTCAACACGCGGCAAAGTTTTAAATAGTGAAAAAAAATATTTTGCTGTTGAAGAACCATTAGTCGGTACGGAAAAACTTATTGTTTTAGTTAATGGAAATAGCGCATCTGCTTCGGAAATTGTTGCAGGTGCAATGCAGGACCACGATAGAGGCGTTATTCTTGGTACACAATCTTTTGGTAAAGGATTAGTACAAACAATTACTCCTTTAAGTTTTAATACTTCATTAAAAATAACAACTGCAAAATATTACACACCAAGCGGAAGATGTATTCAAAGAATTGATTATTCAAAAGATAATCAAGTTATTCCTGAACGGGACTCGATAAAAAAAGATGAGTTTGCAACAGACAATAAAAGAGTTGTTTACAGCGCCGGCGGAATTACTCCCGATACAACAGTTACAAACACAATTGAAAGTGATTTACTAAAAGATTTTTTAGCAAAAGGTTCTTTATTTAATTTTGCTGATAAATACTACTATCAAAATGTTAATGCTGATTTTAATAAACTTAATGATGATAAAATTATTTCTGATTTTAAAAAATATCTTACAGAATCTAAGTACAACTATGAATCCGATGTAGAGAAAAAGATTAATGAGATAATTAAACATATAAATGAGAATCACAATTCAAAAAATTTAAATCAAACACTTGAAAAATTAAATATTGAGATTAAAGATTTATTTGAAGATGATTTTGCTGCAAGTAAAATTGAAATTTTGAAAGCGCTAAAGATTGAACTTGCTCAAAGGTTTTTAGGAAATCAGGGTGCAATTAAAGAAAGATTGCAGTTTGATAAACAGTTTAACACAGCATTGGCACTCTTTAAAGACAACGAAAATTATTCCAGATTGTTGAGCAGCGGAAAATCTAATTAATAATTTTAAGAATGAAAAATGTTCAAATCATTTTTTCGCAGGGCTAAAGTTTTTTATAGGATAAATCAAACTTTTAATAGCTGCCCATCTTGCAAGGCTTCCGGCTCAATTAAGCGATCTCACAGTCGTGGATTCAAGGAAAAGTTTGTTAATAGAATTACTTTTCACAAATATTATCGTTGTAAACAATGCGGCTGGCGGGGAACTTTAGCAACAATAAAAATTACTTCTTCATCTTTATTAATGATGTTACTTTATTTGTTGATGATTGTTGGTGCGGCTTTTATTACATATCAAATATTAAAACACCTTTTATAAAATGAAAACAGTTTATCATACTATTTAATTTTGAATTGTGCTCAGTTAAAAACTAAATGTTGTTCGAGAAAATATTTTTACAAACGATGTAATACAGTAGAACCAACAAATCTCGATTCAAAAAAATATTTCAACATGATTTCTGATATTTAGTAAGAATCATTTGCTTTAAAAGCATTAATTTATAATTTTGAGCCATCAAATTGAGAAATAGTTGGTAACTATCCATTAGGGAAAACCTACTTTTTTTCCCTGTGTAATCCGTTAAATTTAATCGAAATAATAATTTAAAAGCCTGCGGGAAAAAAATTCCTGTTAGCGAAATTTTTTAATTTTTACCCTAAATCTTTAAAGGGATGTTGATGAAAAAATCTTTTCTGGATTATATTTTTAGAAACAGATTGCCTGTTATACTGTTTGTTGTTGCTGCATCGTTTGTACTTACATATTACGCATCAAGAGCTGAACGTGATGGAGTTGGTTATACTCCAGATCAGCCAATTGCATATTCGCATAAACTTCATGCAGGCGATTTGAAAATTGATTGTAAGTACTGCCACGTTGCTGTAGAAAAATCCAGGCATGCAATGGTTCCTGCAGTAGCAACTTGTATGAATTGCCACACGGTTGCACGTAAAGACAAACCTGAAATCATCAAGCTCACCGAGTATTATCGTGATAATAAACCTTTGCGCTGGAAGCGAATCCATAAGGTGCCGGACTATGCGTATTTCAATCACTCAGTTCACGTAAACAAGGGAATTGATTGTACAGCCTGCCACGGAGAAATTACTCAAATGGAAAAAGTTGGACAGATGAATTCTTTTACTATGGGAAGCTGTTTGAACTGCCACAGAAATGCACATGATAAATTACCCGAGTTGAGAGATAAAATTAAACCCGGACCGGAATATTGTTCGGCTTGTCATAGATAATGAAATTTTTAAAATCAATAAAGTAAAATTGGTATGAACAGAAAAAAATTTTTTACATCAATCTCTTTAGGCGCTGCTGGATTTGCAATCTATAATTCATTTCCAATGAAATATTTTTCTAAATCATCTGGAATCTTTAAGAATAAAGTTGAAGTGAAAATAAATCCTCTTGCAGTTAGCAGAAAAAAAGCAGGTGAAAAGAATGTCTGAGTTTAAAGCTGATCAAACAAACCCATCACAAGACCAATCTCCTGATCCAAACTACTGGAGAAGTTTTGAAGCATTGTACAACAATCCTGAAGTGATAGAAGCTAAAGGGCACGAATTTAAAGAAGGCGTTACCGATGATTTTTCTACCACAGGAATGTCAAATCTTTCCAGAAGAAAATTTCTTGCTCTTATCGGCGCTTCCGCTGCTTTGGCTGGAACTGCTTGTACAGATTATCGTGATAAAGGTGAGATTGTTCCTTACAATATTAAACCCGAAGAAATTACAGTTGGCAAACCAAATTATTATGCATCAACTTGTACATCTTGCGCAAACGCTTGCGGCATTTTAATTAAAACTCGCGAAGGCAGACCGATAAAGATTGATGGAAATCCTGATCATCCTGTAAACAGAGGTAAAATTTGTGCAAAAGGGCAGGCAAATATTTTAAATCTTTATGATCCTGAGCGATTAAAAAATCCATTAAAACAAGTAGATGGAAATTTTAATTCTGTTAGCTGGAAGGATGCTGATACCGATATTATGGCGGCTTTATCGTTTATCGGAAGTAAAGAAATTGCATTTGTATCTCATAGTATCACATCACCAACAACTTTAAAAACGATTGAAGATTTCAAAGTAAAATATCCATCGGCAAAAATTTATTCTTACGAATTATTTACTAATTCTGTTAAGAATTCTGCATGGAACAAAACTCATGGTTCAGCTAATTATCCATTAGTAAAATGGAATGAAGCAAAAGTTATTTTATCTCTCGAATCAGATTTTCTTGGAACAGAAGGTAACAAAGTTGAAACTGCAAGATTGTTTGCCGAAGGAAGAGATGTTGATACTAAAACATTCAACAGACTTTATTGTGTAGATAGCAGTTTAACAATTACAGGAATGAATGCTGATTACAGATTGCGAATAAGACCAGAAGCACAGTATGAATTTGTGATGAGTTTAATGAATGAACTTAGCAGCAAAAATGCTTTAAAGTTTGCGGTAAACACTTCAGGTTTTTCATTAAAATCATTTGCCGCAAAATACAATCTTAAAAATGAAGTGTTAAATCATTTAGTCTCTGATTTAGCATCTAACAGAGGTAAAGCAATTATAGATACGGGAAACTCATTACCGGAAAATGTTCACATTGCTGTTAATTTATTGAATGAAGCGCTTGGTAATTCAGAAATGTTTAGAAGTGATTCTACAGTAAACACTTTAGTTAATCATGCATCTATACAGGAATTAGAATCACTTACACAAAAAATGATATCCGGAAATGTGGGAGTTGTAGTTCACTTGGATTGCGATCCTGTTTACCATTTTGCAAATGATCTTGGCTACAAAGATGCATTAAGTAAGGTTGGATTAGTTGTAAGTCTTTCAGAAAGAGAAAATGAAACAACACATCTCAGTAATTTTATTTTGCCGATAAATCACAACTTTGAAAGCTGGGGCGATGCAAAAACTCGCACTGGTGTTATTTCATTACAACAGCCTGTTATTGCGCCAATAAATAAAACAAGACAAAAGGAAGCAATCCTATTAAATTGGTTAAGCGGTAGCGCGGATAATTATTCTGAAAAACTTTATCACGATTATCTGATGAAGAATTGGGAAGAATCAATCTATCCAACATTAAATTCCAAATTAGATTTTAAACGATTCTGGCTTGGCGCTTTACACGATGGAATTGTTTTAACTAATGAAAATGTTTCATCATCATCGTTAAATGCTAATGCCGGTGGATTGTTAAGCGGCAGTTCAGCATCTGCGAATGGTTATACAATTGTTATCAAAGAAAATTATTCTATTGCAGATGGAAGATATGCACACAATGGCTGGCTTCAGGAGTTACCTCATCCGGTTTCTAAAATTACCTGGGATAACTACGCAGCTGTTTCAGAAAAAACATGTAAGGATTTAGGATTAAAAAATAATGATCTAGTTGAGATTGCAATCGGTGATCGTAAACTTTCACTTCCGGTATTTATGCAGGCGGGTTCTGCTGATAATGTTATAACAGTTGAATCAGGATACGGAAAAACTTATTCAGGTACTGTTGCAAACAATGTTGGATTCAACATAAATAAATTATTATCCAAGTCTTCAAATTTTTCTAATTGGATTTATACCGGTGCGTCATTAACAAAAACCGGCGATACTTACGATTTAGCATCTTCACAAGAGCACCATGCTTTTGATGATCCCAAAATTAAGGAATTACATAAATCTAGAAATATTATTCAGGAAGCTACTGTTGCTGGATACATTAAGAACTCGCAAGTTATTAAAGAGAAACACCACGAAGATTTAGTAAGTGTTTATACTCCGCATCCATACAATGGATTAAAATGGGGAATGGCAATTGACTTAAACAAATGCACAGGCTGCGGCGATTGTGTAGTTGCTTGTAACGTAGAAAATAATGTTCCCGTAGTTGGTAAAGATCAGGTTTTAAAGAGCAGGGAAATGCAATGGCTAAGAATAGATAGATATTATTCAGGATCTGCGGATGAACCAAGTGTAAGTATCCAGCCAATGCTTTGCCAACACTGCGATCACGCACCTTGCGAAACTGTTTGTCCTGTTGTTGCAACGAATCATAGCCCTGATGGATTGAATCAAATGGTTTATAACCGCTGCGTTGGTACAAGATATTGCTCCAACAACTGTCCTTATAAAGTTAGAAGATTTAACTTCTTTAATTTCAGAGATCATTTTAGAGACAGCTATCAAGAAAGTCCAATACTTGCATTGATGCACAATCCTGAAGTTACCGTTCGCTCACGTGGGGTAATGGAAAAATGTACATTCTGTGTTCAAAGAATTGCAGAAGCAAGAGCGGATGCTACGCGTGACACCAGAACTCTTAAAGGCAGCAATGTTACAACTGCCTGTCAGGATTCTTGTGGATCAAACGCAATACATTTTGGCGATATCAATGATAAAGAATCAGAATTTTATAAATATAGAAATCACGAGCTTGGCTATTATGTTTTGGAAGAGCTAAACATCAAACCAAATGTTACATATATAGCTAAACTCAGAAATATCCACTCGGAGGAAGCATAGTGAATATCGATTACTCCCTTGAGGCTCCCGTTGTATCAGGCAGGTTAACACCTGCTCAAATTGAAGAGCTTGTTTCCAAACCTATGGGTACAAAGCCAGATAAAAAATTTTTTATCGCAATTTCAATTTCTTTAACATTTTTATTAATTGGTGCAGTTTTACTCGGTTATACCTTTTACTATGGCATAGGACTCTGGGGTAATAATCAGCCTGTTGGATGGGGATTTGGAATTGTGAATTTTGTTTTTTGGGTTGGTATTGGTCACGCAGGAACTTTGATTTCGGCAATCCTATTTTTATTAAGACAGAAATGGCGTACAGGTATTGCAAGATTTGCGGAAGCGATGACAATTTTTGCTGTAATGTGTGCAGGTATTTTTCCAATCATCCACACAGGCCGCCCTTGGTTAGCGGGATATTTAATACCTTATCCGAATCAACATGGTCTTTGGGTAAACTTTATATCACCACTTGTTTGGGATGTTTTTGCGGTCTCAACTTATTTTACAGTTTCATTTGTTTTTTGGTATGTTGGATTGATTCCTGATTTTGCTACAATGAGAGACAGAACAGTATCGAAATTTAGAAAAACTATTTACTCAATATTTTCACTTGGATGGAGACATTCCAACAGACACTGGACTCATTACGAAAAATCATATATTTTACTTGCCGGATTTGCAACTCCGTTAGTGTTATCGGTTCACACAATTGTAAGTTTTGATTTTGCTGTTTCAATTTTACCAGGTTGGCATTCAACAATTTTTCCACCCTACTTTGTAGCAGGTGCAATATTTTCCGGATTTGCGATGGTTGTTACTGTTCTTCTATTTGTTAGAAAGATATTTGATCTGCAGCATATCATAACCCTAAATCATCTTGAAAAAATGAATAAAGTAATACTGTTAACTAGC
>JBDTRQ010000289.1:0-20052 GCA_039931535.1 Ignavibacteriota bacterium | reverse complement strand
CACAAAGTTGACACAACTAAATAAACAATACCTGTTCTACACGAAGTAGACACAGTCCCCACACATAGTAGATTTATCCACACCAAGTAGACCAAACACCGCCACACAAAGTAGCTAAACTAATAAACAAATCATTAACTGTAATGCCTCGCTTTGAAGCCATTTTTCTTGCATCAATCTGCTTTAACAAACCATCAAGTGTTGCTTTTACCTGATTGTGAGGATTGCTTGAGCCGAGTGATTTAGTAAGAATATCTGAAATACCAGCAGCTTCTAAAACCGCTCTAACGCCACCGCCGGCAATCATTCCGGTTCCTGGTGAAGCTGGTTTTAGTAAAACTTTACCCGCACCAAATTTTCCTATAATTTCGTGAGCAACGGTTCCTTTTATAATTGAAACTTTAACAGCGTTTTTCTTAGCATCATCAATTCCTTTAGAAATAGCATCGGTAACTTCGTTTGCCTTACCAAGACCAACTCCTACAACGCCATTTCCATTACCAACAACAACTATAGCATTAAAACTGAATCGGCGTCCACCTTTAACAACTTTAGCCACTCTATTAATGTGAACAACTTTTTCTTTAAGTCCATCAGTATCAGTTGATTTTACAGCTTTCAAATATATCTCCAAACAATCTATTAAATAAATAATTTTTCTGTTAACACTTTGGTTGCCGGAAGAGGATTCGAACCTCTACAGACGCCTCCAAAGGGCGTAGTCCTACCATTAGACGATCCGGCAATTTTCAAAATTTTAATCCGGCTTCACGCGCGCCTTCAGCAATTGCTTGAATACGTCCGTGATATCTATAACCATTACGATCAAAAACTACATTAGATATTTTTTGTTCCAATGCTTTTTTTGCAACTAAACTACCAACAAGTTTGCTTTTAGAAATCTTACCTTTGGAGTTTTTAAGTTCTTCAGTAAGTTCTTTAGATAATGATGATGCAGCAACTAAAGTAGTTCCTGTTGAGTCATCAATAATTTGAGCATAAGCTTGATTGAGACTTCTGTAAACTGTAAGTCTTGGAACTTCTGTAGTTCCGGATATTTTTTTTCTTATTCTTGTCTTTGATCTTAATCGTGGACTTGTATTTCGCTTTATCATTTTAGTCTAAACTCCATTACAATTATTTACCTGCGGTTTTGCCGGCTTTTCTTAAAATCTGTTCGTTAGAGTACTTAATACCTTTGCCTTTGTAAGGTTCTGGTTTTCTAATGGATCTAATTTTTGCAGCAACCTGTCCCACTAATTGTTTATCAATACCAGTAATAACAATGTGTGTTGGAGTTGTTACTCCCAATTTAATTCCGGTTGGAGGAAGAAAGTATATAGGATGTGAAAATCCCATATTTAATAAAAGGTTTTCACCCTTTGCTTCAACTTTATAACCTACACCAACAATATCCAATTCTTTTTTATACTCTTCATTTACGCCAAGAATCATATTCTGAATCAATGCGCGTGTTAATCCATGCAAGGCTCTGTTTTCTTTTTGATCATCAGGTCGTTTAACTTCGATTTGAGATTCTTTCATTTCAACTTTCATGTTGTTATGAACAACTCTTTGAAGTTCACCTTTAGGACCTTTTACATTAACAGTATTACCAGCTAACGTAACTGTTACACCTTTTGGGATTTCAATTATTTTTTTTCCAATTCTTGACACTTTAATTCTCCATCAAAAAAATTACCAGATATAGCAAATTACTTCACCACCAACCGACTGACTTCTTGCTTCTTTATCTGTTAACAACCCATTAGAAGTTGAAATAACAGCAGTTCCTAAACCATTAAGAACTCTTGGCAGTTTAGATGCATCTTTATAAATACGTAACCCGGGTTTGCTAATTCTTTTCAAACCGGATATTGCACTTGCACCATCACGATATTTAAGCTGAATTTTGATAACATTCTGTTTGTTGTCATCAATAATAGAATAATCGTGAATAAAACTTTCTTTCTTTAAGATATCCGCTAAACCTATCTTCATTTGCGAAGCAGGAATTTCTACTCTTAGTTTTTTTGCTTTTGAAGCATTTCTAATTCTTAGCAAAAAATCTGAAATCGGATCAGTTACTGACATAAATATAAACTCCTACCAACTTGATTTTTTTAATCCTGGAATCTCACCTCTGAGAGCCATCTCTCTGAGAACTAATCTAGATACGCCAAACTTACGGTAGTACGATCTTCCTCTACCAGTAAACATGCAACGATTTTTTAATCTAACCGGAGATGAATTGCGGGGCAGCTTTTGCAATGCATCGTAATCACCTTTTTCTTTTAATTCTTCTCTAAGCTTTTTAAACTTTTCATAAAGTTTTCTTCTTTTTGCATCACGGGCGATTATGCTAAGTCTTGCCATTAACTCTCCTTTTAAATCCTTATTTAACTTCTTTTTTTATAAATGGAAATCCGAAAGCTTTTAATAGTTCAGAAGCTTCGTTATCTGTATTTGCAGATGTAACAAGAGTTATATCCATACCCATTACTCGCGTAATTTTATCAACATTAATTTCCGGAAAAATAATCTGCTCTTTTACACCCATCGTATAGTTGCCGCGTCCATCAAATGATTTATCTGATAAACCTTTAAAATCTCTTACGCGGGGTAATGCAACGTTTATCAATCTATCAAGAAACTCGTACATTCTTTCTTTTCTTAAAGTTACCATCGCACCAATGTTCATGTTTTCGCGCAGCTTAAAGTTCGATATAGCTTTTTTAGATTTTCTAACACTAACTTTTTGTCCAGTTATTGTTTCAAGCTCTTTAACCGCTTCATCCATAATTTTCTGGTCAGCAACAGCAGCGCCAACACCCATATTAACAACTATTTTATCAAGCTTAGGAACCTGCATGACACTTTTGTAACTAAAAGTTTTTACTAAAGCAGGAATAATTTCTTTTTTATAAACTTCACCAAGTCTTGGTGTAATTCTAATTTCTTTTTCTTGCTTTGCTGAAGCAGGAGCTTCTTTAGGTGTTCCTTTTTTCTTCGGTTCTTTATCTGATTTTTTTATTTTCTTTTCAGCCATTTCTCTACAACTCTAATAAATTAAATTTACTTACGGAATCATTTCACCAGAAACTTGACTAACTCTGGCAATTTTCTTTTTACCTGTTTTTTCATCCAAAATAACTCTTGCACCAATTCTTGTGGGTTCGTTAGATTTTGGATCAAGAATCATAACATTCGAAACATGTATTGCTGCTTCTTTTTCCTGTATTCCACCCTGTGGTGATTTTTGAGTAGGCTTTGTGTGCCTTTTCCTAAGATTGATACCTTCAATAATTAAACGAGAAGTTTTAGGAAATACTTTTAAAACTTTTCCTGTTCTGCCTTTATCATTGCCGGCAATAACCATAACACTATCATTTTTTCTAATTTTCATTTATCCAAAATCCTTATATAACTTCTGGTGCTAAAGAAACAATTTTCATAAACTGTCTTTCTCTCAATTCCCTTGCAACAGGTCCAAAAATACGAGTACCCTTTGGTTCGTTTTGAGCGTTAATTAATACAGCAGCATTTTCATCAAATCTAATATACGAACCATCTTTTCTTCTAACTTCTTTTTTTGTTCTAACAATTACTGCACGTGATACTTCACCCTTTTTAACAGTACCATTTGGGATCGCTGACTTAACTGATACAACTATTGTATCGCCAAGAGATGCATATTTTCTATCGCTGCCGCCAAGTACACGGATACATCTAACACGCTTGGCGCCGGAGTTATCCGCAACAATTAGATTGGTTTCTTCTTGAATCATTTTATAAAATCTCCTTACTTGGCTTTTTCAACAATTTCTACAAGGCGCCATCTCTTACTCTTACTGAGCGGGCGAGTTTCCATTATTTTAACCTTATCGCCTAAACTACATTCCTGCTTTTCATCGTGCGCCATAAGCTTAGTAGTTTTCTTAAAATACTTTTTGTAGATAGGATGAGGAACTTTTCTTTCGATAGCAACTGTAATGGTTTTATTCATTTTATTGCTAACTACAACGCCAGTTCTTGTTTTTCTTAAAGTACGTTGTTCAGTCATTAAGCTTTAGCTCCTTCCTGTTTATCTATTTGAGCTGCTTTTTCTATTTTCAATTTTTCAGTTAAAATAGTTTTCATTCTGGCAATATCTTTTTTAGCAAGAGCAAGTTTAGAAGTATTGTTCAACTGTTTAAGTTGATGAGAAAAACGAAGATCAACTATATTCTCTTCTTCTTCGTCTATTCTCTTTGCAAGTTCATCACTTGTCATTTCTTTAATTTCGTATAATTTCATTTTCTATTATTCTTTTATTAATCAATATCTGGTCTGCTTACAACTTTAGTTTTTATCGGAAGTTTGTTTGAACATAATTTCAAAGCTTCGCTTGCTAATTCTTTTGAGATGCCGGCAACTTCAAACATTACTCGTCCTGGTTTAATAACTGCAACCCAAAACTCAGGTCCTCCTTTTCCTTTACCCATTCTGGTTTCTAAAGGTTTTTTAGAAACAGGTTTATCAGGAAAAATTCTAATCCAAACTTTACCATCTCTTTTCATTTTTCTGGTAAGAGCAACACGACAGGCTTCAATTTGTCTGCTTGTAATCCATGCCGGTTCCATAGCTTTTAAACCAAAATCTCCAAAAGAAACAGCACTGCCTCTATAAGCTTTACCTGTTCTTCGTCCGCGCTGTGATTTTCTGTACTTTACTCTTTTTGGCATTAACATAAGAAAAAAACTCCTAAGCGATTTTATTCAGTAACTCTTTTGCCAAGAACTTCTCCACGGCAAATCCAAACTTTAATTCCGATAGAACCATAAATTGTTTCGGCTCTACCGTTTGCATAATCTATTTCAGCTCTAATTGTATGAAGCGGAATTCTACCTTCTTTATACTGTTCAGTTCTTGCCATTTCAGCTCCACCAAGTCTTCCGGCACACATAATTCGGATACCTTCAGCACCCATCCTCATAGCAGCAGTGATGGAAGTTTTCATAGCTCTTCTAAACGATACTCTGCCTGCAAGCTGACTTGCGATATTTTCAGCAACCAAGTATGCATCTAATTCAGGTCTCTTAATTTCAGAAATTTGAACTTTAACATCTTTGTTTGTTATTTGTTTTAATTCTTCTTCAAGCTGCGTAATTTCTTTTCCGCTCTTACCAATCACAACTCCTGGTCTTGAAGTGTGAATAGTTAATATTATATTTTTTGAAGTTCTATCAATCACAATTCTTGATATACCCGCCTTCTTTAATCTGTTCTTTACATAGGTACGCAGCTTAACATCTTCTTTTAATTTAACTGCGTAACTTTTATTTTCATACCAGTTAGAATCCCATCCTCTGATAACTCCAACTCTAAATCCTACAGGGTGTGTTTTTTGTCCCAAAAATCTATCTCCTTAATTATACTTTATTTGCTACAATAACTGTTAAATGACAGGATCTTTTTCTGATTTTGTATGCACGTCCCATCGGTGCAGGGGAAATTCTTTTTATTGTAGGCCCTTGATCCACAAAAACTTCTTTTACATATAAATCCTGTGGTTCAACTCTGGTTGCTTCATCAGAATTTAGCAGATTTGCAACTGCCGATCTTAAAGTTTTTTCTGCATCTTTAGATGAATGCTTTGATGAGAAGTGTAAAACTTCCAAAGCTTTATCAACACGCATTCCTCTAATAAGATCAATTACTAACCTCATTTTCCGTGGTGATGAACCTATATATCTATTTATTGCTTTAGCTTCCATTTAATTTCAAATCCTATAGTTTATCATTTAGCTGATTTTTCTGCCTTAGTACCCGGATGACCTCTGAAAATTCTTGTTGGTGAAAATTCACCAAGTTTGTGCCCAACCATATTTTCAGTTACATAAACAGGAATCATTTTATTACCATTGTGTACTGCGATTGTATGTCCCACAAAATCAGGAAAAATAGTTGATGAACGTGACCAGGTCTTAATAATTTTCTTCTGATTTGTATCGTTTAGCTTTTTAATTTTTTCAGCTAATTTATAATCGAGAAAAGGACCTTTTTTTACGGATCTTGGCATAAATTACTCTCTAATTACTACTTGCGTCTTTTAATAATGTGTTTATTAGATTCTTTTTTTCTTTTTCTAGTTTTAAGACCTTTAGCTTTTTGTCCCCAAGGAGATACTGGCTGACCGCCGCCGGAAGTTTTACCTTCACCACCACCCATCGGGTGATCCACTGGGTTCATCGCCACACCTCTTACGCTTGGTCTAATTCCACGCCATCTGTTTCTACCAGCCTTACCTTGACTCAGGTTTTCGTGTTCAGAATTTCCAACTTCTCCATAAGTCGCCATACATTCTAATCGTATCAATCTTATTTCGCCTGAAGGCATTTTTAATTGAGCAAAATCACTTTCTTTAGCCATCAGTTGTAATGATGTTCCAGCACTTCTTCCTAACTGTCCGCCTTTACCAGGCTTCATCTCAACGTTATGAATAAAACTACCTAACGGCATTTCCTTCAACGGAAGCGCATTGCCTATTTGAATATCACTGCCTGGACCTGATACAACTTTGCCTCCAACCTTCAAACCTTCAGGTGCAAGTATATATCTCTTTTCACCATCAGCATAGTGAAGTAATGCTATTCTACAAGTTCTATTAGGATCATATTCAATTGAAAAAACTTTTGCTGGTATCCCTGCTTTATTTCTTTTAAAATCAATGATTCTATATCTTCTTTTATGTCCACCACCAATAAATCTGGTTGTGATGTGCCCTGAATTATTTCTTCCACCAGATCTTTTAATTACACCAGTAAGAGATTTTTCCGGTGTAGTTTTAGTAATCTCTTCAAAAGTAGAGTTTGATCTAAATCTTGATCCTGGTGTAGTTGGTTTTAATTTTCTAATTGCCATTCTATAATCCTGTTTCCTATACTATACTTGCTCAAAAAGTTCAATTTTTTCGCCCTCTTTAAGAGTAACGATAGCTTTTTTTGTTCTTGCAGTTCTACCTTCAAATCTTCCACTTTTTCTAAACTGAGATTTAATTTTTCCCGGATGATTTATAGTTCTAATTTCAATTACATGAACCTCAAACTTTTTTTCGATAGCTTTTTTGATTTCAATTTTATTTGCTTTAGGACTAACCATAAAACCATACTTACCAGCCTGGTTTGCACTGATGTTAGTCATTTTTTCAGTTATAATTGGTCTTACTAAAATATTATTCATATTAACTTACCACCTCTTCATTTGCAGCAAATGTTTTTTCGATTTCTTTAACTGCACTTTTTTGTAAGATCAAAACCTGGTTGTTCAATAAATCATAAGTAGATGCTTTTGATGCTTCTAATACTTTTACTTTAGGAATGTTTCTTCCTGATTTATAAACATTGGGATTGTTAGCTTCAGTAAGTAAAAGAATTTTTTTGCCGCCAACTTTTAAAGCGCTTAGAATTTTTGAAAAATCTTTTGTCTTTGGTAAATCAAGATTAAAATCCTCAACCACTAAAAGCTGTGCATCTTTTACTTTATAACTTAGAGCAGATTTACGAGCTAATCTTCTAACTTTCTTTGGTAAATCCTGTCGATAATCTCTTGGACGTGGACCAAAAATGGTTCCGCCGCCAACCCATAATGGTGAGCGGGATGTACCCGCACGAGCACCGCCGCGACCTTTTTGTTTCCAAGGTTTTTTACCGCCGCCTCTAACTTCTGCTCTTTCCTTAGACTTGGATGTACCTTGTCTCTGGTTAGCTAAAAATGCTTTTACAGATAAGTAGATTGCATGATCATTAGGTTCTATTGCAAAAATGCTATCGGATAAATCAATTTTATCGCCCGATTTAGATCCATCTATTTTTAAAACATCAAGTGTCATTTTGTTAACCGAATTACTTCTTAATCAATTCTAAAATTGTATTCACGGCACCTGGTACAGCGCCTTTAACAAAAATTAAATTTTGTTCTGGAATAACTTTAACTACTTTTAAACCTGCAATGGTTACATTATCATAACCCATTCTACCAGCCATTTTCATTCCCTTAAAAACCCTTGAAGGGTATGAACTGGAACCGATTGAACCGGGTGCTCTTAATCTATCACTTTGACCATGAGTTGTACCGCCTACACCGCTAAAATTATGGCGTTTCATAACACCTTGAAATCCTTTACCTTTACTTTTGCTGCGTACCTTAATCTTTTCACCTTCAACAAAAAAATCAGCGCCAATCTGATCGCCTACTTTATAATCACCAGCGTCAAAATTTCTGAACTCTTTCAATAAAGAAGCAGGTTTGATTCCACTGCTTTTATATTGACCAGCTAAAGGTTTAGTAGTGTGTGTTTCTTTTCTTTCACCAAAAGATAATTGAAAAGCCTCGTAGCCATTTTTTTCTTTAGTTCTAATATTTACAACCATACATGGTCCTGCTTGAATAACAGTAACAGGTATAATCTCTCCGTCTTGACCGAAGATATTAGACATTCCCAATTTTTTACCAATTATGCCAGACATCTTATCTCCAATATTCATTATAGCTTAATCTCAATATCAACACCCGCAGGAATATCCAATTTACTCAATGAGTCCACGGTTTTGTTGTTTGAATTATGGATATCGATTATTCTTTTGTGCGCCCTAGTTTCAAATTGCTCTCTTGATTTTTTATCTACGTGAGGTGAACGTAAAACTGTATAAACAGTTCTTTTTGTTGGAAGTGGAATAGGTCCGGATACAACCGCACCAGTACTTCTAACCGTTTTAATAATCTTCTCGGTAGATTTATCAATCAAAATGTGATCGTACGATTTCAATTTAATTCTTATTTTTTGACCGGACACTTAATCAACTCCTTATATTAAATTAGATAAGAAAAGGGAGTTAAACTCCCTTTTCAAGAGCAACACTAAATAATTTTTAAGTAATTATTTAATAATCTTTGTAACAACACCAGAACCAACTGTTCTACCACCCTCACGGATAGCAAATCTTAACTTTTCTTCCATAGCGATAGGGGCAATCAACTCAATGGATAAGTTAACATTATCACCAGGCATAACCATTTCGGTTCCTTCGGGAAGAGTTGCAACGCCTGTTACATCAGTAGTTCTGAAATAAAATTGTGGTCTGTAACCATTAAAGAACGGTGTGTGTCTTCCGCCTTCATCTTTGGAAAGAACATATACAGAACCTTCAAAATTTGTATGAGGTGTTATTGATCCTGTTTTTGCAAGAACCATTCCTCTTTCGATTTCATTTTTATCAATACCTCTTAATAGGATACCAGCATTATCTCCAGCCATAGCTTGATCTAATTCTTTTCTAAACATTTCTATACCTGTTACAACTGTTTTCTTGTGCAAGCCTAAACCAATAAGTTCAACTTCTTCCTGAATCTTTACATGACCTCTTTCAACTCTACCTGTAGCAACTGTGCCACGACCTGTAATTGAGAACACGTCCTCAACCGGCATCAAGAAAGGTTTCTCCGAATGTCTTTCAGGAACAGGAATATAGCTATCAACAGCATCCATAAGTTCCCAAATACAGTTATATCTAGGATCCGTTGTCTCTGCATTTGAAGCACCAGCTTCTAATGCTTGAAGAGCTGATCCTTTAATTATCGGGATTTCAGTTCCAGGAAATTCATACGCGGTTAATAGATCTCTTAATTCTTCTTCAACTAATTCAATCAATTCAGGATCATCAACCATATCAACTTTATTTAAGAAAACTACCATTTTGGGAACACCAACCTGGCGAGCAAGGAGAATGTGCTCTCTTGTTTGTGGCATTGGTCCATCCGTAGCAGCAACAACTAATATCGCTCCGTCCATCTGAGCAGCGCCTGTAATCATGTTTTTAACATAATCGGCATGACCCGGACAATCAACGTGTGCGTAGTGACGGTTTGCAGTTGAATACTCAACGTGCGCTGTTGCGATTGTAATACCTCTTTCTCTCTCTTCAGGTGCATTATCAATACTATCAAAAGTTCTTATTGCTGATAAGCCTTTTCTAGCGAGAGCCATTGTGATGGCAGCGGTTAATGTGGTTTTACCATGATCTACGTGACCAATTGTTCCAACGTTAACGTGAGGTTTACTCCTATCAAATTTTTCTTTAGCCATCGAATTCTCCTTTAATAATTTTTATTAAGTTTTTTTTAATCTAGTTATCAGTTAAGCTGATTTTTTTCCTAATGTTTTTTCAGAAATTTCTTCCGCGATATATTTTGGTACGGATGAATAATGATCAAATTGCATAGAGTAAATTGCTCTACCCTGACTCATTGATCTTAACACCGTTGCATATCCGAACATTTCAGAAAGCGGAACAAGAGCTTTTATAACCTGTGCATCTTTTCGTGCAGAAAATCCTTCTATCTTTCCTCTTCTGGAATTTAAGTCACCCATCACATCACCCAAATACTCTTCGGGTGTAACAACTTCAACAGACATTATTGGCTCGAGCAAAACAGGATTAGCTTTTTTAGCCCCTGCTTGAAATGCCATTGATCCGGCTACCTTAAATGATATTTCATCAGAATCAACATCGTGATAAGAACCATCATACAACTTTGCTTTGATATCAACCATCGGAAAACCAGCTATAACACCATTTCTCATCGCATCTTGAATACCGTGTGAAACTGCGGGAATGTATTCTTTAGGAACTACACCACCAACAATTCCATTTATAAATTCAAATCCTTTACCAACTTCATTTGGAGTAAGCTCAATCCATACGTGACCGAATTTACCTCTGCCACCGGATTGTTTTACAAACTTGCCTTCGGCTTGTACACTTTGTGTGATAGTTTCTCGATAAGCAACTTGTGGTTTACCCACGTTTGCTTCTACTTTAAATTCGCGTCTCATTCTATCAACAAGAATTTCTAAGTGTAACTCACCCATTCCACTTATTAGAGTTTGACCGGTTTCATCATCAACTTTAACCTTAAACGTCGGATCTTCATCAGATAACTTTGAAAGTGAATCTGAAAGTTTGTCTTGATCAGCTTTAGTTTTTGGTTCAATAGCAATCTGAATAACAGGTTCTGGGAAAACTATTCTTTCCATTACAACTGGATCTTTTTCATCACATAAAGTATCACCAGTTCTGGTATATTTTAATCCAACTGCAGCAGCAATATCACCAACTTTAACTTCTGAAATTTCTTCTCTGTGATTTGCATGCATTTGAAGCAGCCTGCTAATTCTTTCTTTCTTTCCGCTAATAGAGTTATAAATATAAGACCCTGATTTTAATGAACCTGCATAAACTCTAAAGAATGTTAATTTTCCAACAAATGGATCGTTCATTATTTTAAAAGCTAAAGCAGTAAAATGCTCATCTTCACTAATTTTTATTTTTACAGAATCATTTAACCCAATATGATGCGCTTCAATATCAGGTGAATCAATTGGTGAAGGTAAAAAATCTACAATAGAATCTAATAATTTTTGAACACCTTTATTTTTAAAAGATGATCCACATAAAACCGGAACAATTTTTAATTCAATTGTTGCACGTCTTAGCACTGCTCTAATTTCTTCAACACTTATTTCTTTTCCTTCAAGATATTTTTCTAAAAGCGTATCATCAACATCGGATACAGCTTCCAACATCTGTGTTCTATATTTTGTTGCTATTTCTAATAAATCTTGTGGTATATCAATTTCATCGTAGATAGCTCCAAAAGCTTCTTCGTGATACATACGAGCATTGAATTGAATTAAATCAATGACGCCAACAAAAATATCACCTTCTCCGATAGGAAGATTTATTGGAATTGCGTTTGCACCCAATCTCTCTCTCATCATTTCAACAGCATGATAAAAATCCGCACCGGTTCTATCCATCTTATTGATGAAAGCTAATCTCGGTACGCCATATTTATCGGCTTGGCGCCAAACTGTTTCTGATTGAGGTTCAACACCACCAACAGCACAGAATAGCGCAACAGCACCATCCAAAACTCTAAGCGATCTTTCAACTTCAACAGTAAAATCAACGTGTCCGGGTGTATCAATAATATTTATTTGATGATCATTCCAGAAGCAAGTAGTAGCAGCACTCGTTATAGTAATGCCTCTTTCTTGTTCCTGCTCCATCCAATCCATTGTTGCAGCACCATCGTGTACTTCGCCTATACGATGTAATTTACCTGTGTAAAACAATATCCTTTCGGTGGTTGTAGTTTTACCAGCATCGATATGCGCCATAATACCAATGTTACGAACTTTATCTATTTTAACTCTACTTGACATTAATTCCTAATCAATTCTTCATTACCATTTAAAGTGTGCAAAAGCTTTATTTGCTTCAGCCATTTTGTGAACATCTTCCTTTTTCTTTACAGCAGAGCCATCACCATTTGAAGCAGCTATTAGCTCACCTGCTAATTTACCAGACATAGATTTTTCACCTCTGGATCTGGAATAATTCTTAATCCATCTCATAGCCAATGCTATTCTTCTTTCAGGTCTAACCTCAGTTGGCACCTGATATGTAGCACCACCGACTCTTCTACTTCTAACTTCAATTAGCGGCTGAGTATTTGAGATTGCTTTTTTGAAAACTTCTAAACCTGGTTTACTTGTTTTTTCTTCAATCAAAACAAAGGCATCATAAATAACATTTCTTGCAACAGCCTTTTTTCCATCATACATTACACAATTCACAAATTTTGCTACGAGAATATCATTAAACTTTGGATCAGGTTTTAAATATTTTTTTTCGGCTCTTCTTTTTCTCATTTTTTATTCACTTTTGGTTTTTTTGTACCATATTTAGAACGACCTTTTTTTCTGTCAGCAACTCCGCTAGTGTCAAGTGTACCACGAATAATGTGATATCTTACACCCGGTAGATCTTTAATTCTACCACCACGAATCATTACAATTGAATGCTCCTGCAAGTTATGTCCTTCACCTGGAATATAAGCACTAACCTCAATATTTGACTTTGTTAGTCTAACCCTAGCAACTTTTCTAAGTGCAGAATTCGGCTTCTTGGGTGTGGTTGTATAAACCCTTGTGCAAACACCTCTTTTTTGAGGGCAACCATCTAAAGCCGGAGCTTTATTTTTTGATAAAATTCTTACTCTACCTTTTCTAACAAGCTGATTTATCGTGGGCACAAAATCTCCTAAAAATTACTTCTTCAAAAAAATTCAGACTTCAAATATAGTTTTCAGTTTAAATTTTGTCAAGAAAACTGAAATTATTTTTATTTTTAACTGATCTTATTATCAAATAGTATAAAAAGTAGTAACTATTACTGCTTTTATCTACTATTCATTAGATAATATTTGTTTTGCTTCTTCGTTTTCCTCTGAAACTTCTACTTCTTCAATTTCTAACATCACGTTTCTGTACTTTTTAATTCCAGTTCCAGCAGGAATTAAATGTCCCATAACCACATTTTCTTTTAATCCTAAAAGATGATCTACTTTTGCTTCGGTTGCTGCATTTGCAAGTACCTTTGTAGTTTCCTGGAAGGATGCTGCTGATATAAAGCTCTGTGTAGATAATGCGGCTTGTGTTATTCCTAAAAGGATATGTTCAAAAGTTGCTGGTTCTGCTTCTCTGACAATAATTTCTTTCTTTTCTTTCTTTTTAAGATCAGAATTAAATTCTCGTAGTTTGGATTTAAGAATTAATTGACCGTCCTTTAGTTTGGAATCACCTTTATCTTCGATGAAAGCATAATTTATAATCTTACCATTTTCTTCAATAAATTCAATTCGATCAACAACATCTTCTTCAAGGAATCTTGTATCACCAGGATAAACAATTTTAATTTTCTGTAACATCTGGCGAACAATAACTTCGATGTGTTTATCATTTATCTTAACGCCTTGTAGTCGGTAAACATCCTGAATTTCATTTACAAGGTATTCCTGAACGGCGCTTGTTCCTTTGATAGCTAGAATATCATGCGGATTGATTGGTCCGTCCGTTATTTTTTCACCAGCAGGAATCTCATCACCTTCTTGAACAAGAATATGCTTCTGCATTGCTACATTGTATTTCTTTTCATCAGATTTATCAGGCGCACTTACAAGTATTTCTCTCGAACCTTTTTTACGTGCTCCAAATTTTACAAAACCTTCGATCTCAGAAACTATTGCTGATTCATGCGGGCTTCTAGCTTCAAATAACTCAGTTACTCTTGGAAGACCACCGGTTATATCTCTACTCTTTGTAGTTTGTTTTGAAATTTTTGCTAAGATAGTACCTGCTAAAATGCTCTCACCTTCTTCAACAGATAGATAAGCTCTTACAGGCAAGTTAAAAGATTTCTTTCCTCCATCAGCGTTTTCTATTAAGATATTTGGAGTCAGATTTTTATCTTTAGATTCAATAACAACTTTCTGTACGTGTCCTGTTTGATCATCAGTTACCTGCTGTATAGTAATACCATCTATAAGATCAACAAATTTTACGTTTCCATAAATGTCCGAAAGAATTACAGCGTTGTAAGGATCGTGATTATAAAGCGGTTGTCTCTTCTTAATTTTCTGACCATCTCTCACTAAAAGTTCAGATCCGTAAGGAACATCAAACTTCTTAAGTTGTCTGTTGTTATCATCATAAATCTCGAGAGTACCTCTTCGACCAGTAACAACATTAACTTTAACATCATCGCCGCCAAAAGGATCTTTTTCTGTTTTTTCTACTGCACTTACTTTTTCATATTTTACTATACCATCAATATTGGATTCAACTTGAGATTGTGATGCAATTCTTGAAGATGTACCACCAAGGTGGAATGTACGAAGCGTAAGCTGCGTACCTGGCTCGCCAATTGACTGCGCAGCAATAATACCAACTGCTTCACCAATTTCAACAGGTTTGCCTGTTGTAAGATTTCTACCATAACATTTCAAACAAACACCGCGTTTAGATTCGCATGTAAGTACAGTTCTGATATAAACAGAATCAATACTTGCATCAGCAATTTTTTCTGCAATGTCTTCGGTAATTATATTACCAGCTTCAATTATCACTTCATCTGTGCGTGGATCGTAAACATCTTCCTGCGCAAATCTACCAGTGATACGTTCTGCTAATGGTTCTCTTTCTTCTTCAACATCTTTTAGTGCTTTAATTTCGATACCAAGAATAGTTCCGCAATCTATTTCAGAAATAATAACATCCTGTGCAACATCAACTAATCTTCTAGTAAGATAACCGGCATCAGCAGTTTTTAAAGCTGTATCTGCCAAACCTTTTCTAGCACCGTGTGTTGATATAAAATATTCTAACACGGAAAGACCTTCTTTAAAGTTAGCAACGATAGGGTTTTCGATAATTTCACCAGCTTGACCCGAAAGAGTTTTTTGAGGTTTCATCATCAAACCTCTCATGCCAGCTAACTGTCTTACCTGTTCCTGTGAACCTCTTGCACCAGAATCAACCATCATGTGAAGTGAGTTGAATCCTTTGTTGTGGATTTTGATTTTTTCCATCAATGCACGGGCTACGTCATTTGTAGTATGTGTCCAAACGTCAATAATTTTATTATATCGTTCAGCATCTGTGATAACACCCATTTCGTGTTCGTTAAGAATACCTTCAACTTTTTTGTTTGCTTTAGTAATTAAAGCTTCTTTTTCATCAGGGATAATCATATCACCAAAGCTTACTGATAATCCGCCAGCAGTTGAATATCTAAATCCTAAATCTTTTAAATCATCAAGAAACATAGCTGTAATTTTGTTCCCAAGTTTCATAAACATCTTGCCGATAATTCCACCGAAAGCTTTTTTAATCAATAGCTGATTAATATATCCCATTTCTTTTGGAACGATTTGATTGAATATTACTCTGCCAGTTGTAGTTTCAATCATTTCACCATTCACTCTAACTTTAATCTTTGCATGCAATCCAACAACTCTATTGTCGTAAGCAATTATCACTTCGGAAGGTGAAGAGAAAATCATTCCTTCGCCTTTATCACCCTCGCGAAACTTTGTTAGATAATAACAACCTAACACAATATCTTGAGTTGGAACAACAATAGGGCTTCCGTTTTGCGGAGATAAAATATTATGACTACTTAGCATCAATAACGAAGCTTCGAGTTGAGCTTCGTAAGAAAGCGGAACGTGAACAGCCATCTGGTCACCGTCAAAATCCGCATTAAACGCTGTACACACCATAGGGTGAAGCTGAATAGCGCGTTCATCAATTAGTCTTGGCTGGAATGCTTGAATTCCAAGTCTGTGAAGCGTTGGAGCTCGGTTCAATAATATTGGATGAGCTTCAATAATTTTTGCAAGAATATCCCAAATAATCGGATCTTTTCTATCAACAACTTTTCTTGCACTCTTTACGGTTTTGTTGTGTCCTCTTTCAATTAACTTTCTGATAATGAAAGGTTTGAAAAGTTCAACAGCCATATCTTTTGGAAGTCCGCACTGATGAAGCTTTAATTCAGGTCCAACAACGATTACAGAACGACCGGAATAATCAACTCTTTTTCCCAAAAGATTTTGGCGGAATCTTCCTTGTTTACCTTTAAGCATATCACTTAAAGATTTTAAAGGACGATTGTTATCACTTCTTACAGCGCTGCCTCTTCTTGAGTTATCAAACAAGGCATCCACAGCTTCTTGAAGCATTCTTTTTTCGTTACGAAGAATTACTTCGGGAGCTTTAATATCTATTAATCTTTTTAAACGATTGTTACGAATGATTACACGACGGTATAAATCATTTAAATCACTTGTTGCAAATCTTCCGCCTTCTAATGGAACAAGCGGACGAAGTTCAGGTGGAATAACAGGAATGTAATTTAACACCATCCATTCGGGTCTGTTTGGAACTTTACCTTCTTCTTCTTTAAATGCTTCAAGTACGCGTAATCTTTTTAGAAAGTCTGCTTTTTTCTGTTGTGATGTTTCAACTTTTACAGCTTCTCTAAGTGTCTTGGAAAGTTCTTCAACATTAGTTTTCTTAAGAATTTCTTTAACCGCATCACCACCGATTTTAGCCACAAACTTTTTAGGATCATCGTTATCTAATTTTTCATTTCCATCGGGTAATGAGTTCATTACTTCAAAGTATTGATCTTCAGAAATAAGATCTAATCTGCTTAATCCTGTAATACCTGGATTTAAAACCACGTAAGATTCATAGTAAATTATTTTTTCAAGTTCTTTTAAGCTTACACCAATTATGTTTCCAATTTTTGATGGCTGCGTTCTAAAGAACCAAATGTGCACCACAGGAACAGCAAGACCGATGTGTCCCATTCTTTCACGTCTTACACTTTTCTGAGTTACTTCAACGCCGCATCTATCGCAAATAATACCCTTGTAACGTATTCTTTTATACTTACCGCAAAAGCATTCCCAATCGCGTGTAGGACCAAATATTTTTTCACAGAACAAGCCGTCTTTTTCCGGACGGAAAGATCTGTAGTTTATAGTTTCTGGTTTAGTTACTTCACCATAGGATCTTGACAAAATATCATCAGGACTAGCTAAGCCGATGGTGATACTGTGAATATCTCTCATTGCATTTTCTTGAACTCTAAAAGCCATTTTTTATCTCCTAATTTCTAAGTGAAATAATGTTTAACGTTAATTAATTTTTATATCCAGACCTAAGCCCTGGAGTTCTTTAATAAGAACGTTAAACGATTCAGGAATATTTGGTTCCTGTAAGTTTTCACCCTTAACAATTGCTTCATATACTTTTGCTCTACCTGCAACATCATCACTCTTTACGGTTAAGATTTCCTGCAAGATGTGTGAAGCGCCGTAACCTTCAAGCGCCCAAACTTCCATCTCTCCAAATCTCTGACCGCCGAATTGTGCTTTACCGCCAAGAGGCTGTTGAGTGATAAGTGAGTATGGTCCGATTGACCTTGCATGAATCTTATCATCAACCAAGTGACTTAACTTTAACATATAAATGTATCCGCAAGTAACTTTCTGATGCATTTTTTCACCGGTTCTACCATCATAAATATCGGTTTTACTACCGGTTTCTAATCCGGCTTTTGTCAACCATTCATCTACATCTTCTACCTTTGCTCCATCAAAAATTGGTGTTGCAAACTTAACTCCGAGTTTTTTTCCAACCCAGCCTAAAGCTGTTTCATATAACTGTCCTAGGTTCATACGAGAAGGTACACCAAGTGGATTAAGGATAATATCCACAGGTGTTCCATCAGGTAGATAAGGCATATCTGCTTGTGGAACTATTTTAGCAACAACACCTTTATTTCCGTGTCGTCCTGCCATCTTATCACCTACAGAAAGTTTACGTTTTTTAGCAACATAAACTTTTGCAAGCTGTACAATTCCCGGTGGCAGTTCATCGCCGCTTTGTATTTTAATTCTTTCTCTTTTAAAATCTTCTTCAATATCATTTTTGATTTCAAAATAATTTTTATAAAGAGAATTTATAAGGTTGTTTGTCTTTTTTGTTTCAAACCAATCAAGTGTATAATCAAGTTTGGTTACATCTTCCATTGAAGAAAATGTTTCTTCTTTCATAGATGTACCGCTTCTTAAAACTACACTACCATCAAGATCTCTTATTCCTGTGGTGGATTGATCTCTTGTAATTCTTGTAAGTTTTTCAACTAATTTATTGTAGTGATCACGAAGTTTGCTTTTAAACTCTAATTCAAGTTTATCAAAAGCAATTTTTTCAAGTTTCTTTGAATCGTTATCCCGTTTTTTACGACTGAAAAGACGAGTCTTAATAACTGTACCTTTAAGTCCCGGCGGTGCTTTCAAAGATGCATCTTTAACATCACCAGCTTTATCTCCAAAGATTGCTCTTAAAAGTTTTTCTTCAGGAGTTGGATCGGTTTCTCCTTTTGGAGTAATCTTTCCGATAAGAATATCACCTTCTTTAACTTCTGCACCTTCTCTAATAATCCCATCTTCATCAAGATTTTTTACAGCTTCTTCACTTACGTTTGGAATTTCACGTGTTAATTCTTCTTCACCACGTTTTGTTTCTCTAACCTGTAATTCAAATTCTTCTACGTGTATTGATGTATAAACATCTTCACTTACAACTCTTTCACTTATGATAATAGCATCCTCAAAGTTGTAACCTCTCCAGGGCATAAATGCAACCAATACGTTTCTACCTAATGCTAATTCACCACCATCAGTAGCGGCGCCATCAGCAAGCACATCACCTTTTTTAAGTTTTTGTCCTTCTTTTACAATCGGAACTTGGTTTATACAAGTTTCCTGATTTGTACCATGGAATTTTGTAAGAGTATAAGTTACTTCTCTAATTTCATTAAAGCTTGTTAATGCTTCAAAGCTGTTTGGATTTATATCATACTTTACAATAACTTTATTTGCATCCACATATTCAACAACGCCGTTATCTTCAGCTAATAAAATGGCTTTGGAATCGTGTGCAATCTTTCCTTCCATTCCAGTTCCAACAATTGGTGCTTCTGGTTTTAGTAGCGGTACAGATTGACGCTGCATGTTTGATCCCATCAACGCTCTGTTTGCATCATCATGCTCCAAGAATGGAATTAATGCTGCCGCTGCGCTTACAATTTGTGCAGGTGCAACATCCATATATTGTAAATCATCTGGATATACGATTGGGAACTCACCTTTTAATCTGGATTTGACTCTTTCGTTAAGAAATTTTCCAGAATCAGATATTGGTGCGTTTGCCTGAGCGATTGTATAAGAATCTTCAATCTCTGCTGTTAAATATTCAACCTCTTCGGTTACTTTTCCTTTTACAACTTTTCTATACGGAGTTTCTAAAAATCCATATTTATTTACTCTTGCATAAATTGTAAGCGATGAGATAAGACCGATGTTCGGCCCTTCAGGAGTTTCAATCGGGCATAAACGACCATAATGAGTGTAGTGAACGTCACGAACTTCAAATCCAGCTCTCTCTCTTGTTAGACCGCCTGGCCCTAATGCAGACATTCTTCTTTTGTGTGTCATTTCTGCTAATGGATTTGTTTGATCCATAAATTGTGATAACTGGTTTGTTCCAAAGAATGCGTTAATTACGCTGCTGATTGTTCTTGCATTTACTAA
>JBDTRQ010000288.1:0-9665 GCA_039931535.1 Ignavibacteriota bacterium | reverse complement strand
CCATTGGAATATTCACTTGAACAGAATTATCCAAATCCGTTTAACCCAACAACAACAATCAGTTATTCAATTCCTTCAGATAATTTTGTAACTATAAAATTATATGATGTACTCGGTAACGAAGTTATAACATTAGTTAATGAACAAAAACAGGCAGGCAGATATGAGATGTTATTTAATGCCTCAAATATTGCAACCGGAGTTTATTATTACCAGATAAATTCAGGTACTTTTGCTCAAACAAGAAAACTAATGTTATTAAAATAATTTTTCCGTAGCTCAGTCTGCCGCGGCAGATCCTGACCTGAGCTACTTTTTTTTTCCTATCTGACATAAAACTCTCAAGAGGGATTCGCCGCAGCGAACTGAGCTACGAAATTTTGGCTTTCAATTTACCTGCAATTAGTAAAAACAAAACAGTTTCATTTAAAATCTTTATAAGATAAATTCTATATTTGAGTAGTTAATAATCGTAAGAATTTTAGAATTACTGATTTTTAAAACCTATGAATATTGAAAAAATATTTTATATAATTCTAAGTACAGTACTTGTTACAGTATTTATACTATTTACATTCATATTTTCGCCAAACGAATTCAATTCCGGAAGCTCATCTAAACAGAAAACTATTTACTTTGTTGATCACATTTCATTTGCCCATCAAAAAGTGATTGATCTATTTAACGAAAAGAACAAAGGATTTATTAAAGTTGAAACTATAAATCTTTCATTTGAAAAATTCAGTACTAACGAGCGTAAAGAACTTTTGGCAAGATATTTAAGGAGTAAAAACAATCGTATTGATATTTTTTCTGTGGATCAAATTTGGGTACCGCGATTTGCGCGTTGGGGTGTTCCAATTCAGAAGTATTTGGATAGTACAGAAATTAATACTTTAATACCAAACGCTTTAGAAACCTGTTATTATAAAGGTTCATTAGTCGCTGTTCCTCTATACATAGATATTGCTTTAATGATTTACAGAGATGATCTACTGAAAAAATTTTCTGACTACGTACAGTTGAAACAATTAATCGATCAATCTATAACCTGGGAAAAATTTATTGAGTTAAGCAAAAGATTTAACATCAACACAAATCCATTTTATATTTTTCAGGCTGATGATTATGAAGGATTGATTTGTTCGTTTACTGAATTAATGGCAAATCAAGGAATAGCCTTTGTTGAAGCAAACGGAAAAATAAATTTAGATACACCCCAGGGGCAAAAATCTTTGCAATTGTTAGTTGATCTGGTTAATAAGTATAATGCTGCGCCTAAAAGCGTTACATATTTAAAAGAAAATGAGAGCTATCGATTATTTGCAAAAAGTAACGGTGTTTTTATACGAAGCTGGTCGAGTATGTTTGATGACGAAATTGAATTTATATCGAAAGAAACAAAATCTAATTTAAGAATGGCACCAATGCCTCATTTTGAAGGTACAAAACCCGGTTCAGTTTATGGCGGGTGGAATTTGTTGATCTCTAAATTTTCAGAAAGGATTCCGGAAGTAATAAAGTTTACAAAATTTTTATTGAGTGAAGAATCACAAAAAATAATGTTTGAAGAAGGTGGGTATCTTCCGACAATAAAAACCCTATATGAGGATAAGAAGTATGTTCAACATCATCCGGAATTAAATTTTATTAAAAAACTTTATAAGACCGGAGTACACCGCCCATTTTTAGAAAGGTATACTAATGTTTCAGATGTTTTATCATTTTATATAAATAAAGCAATTAAGCAAGAGCTAACAGTTGATGAAGCGCTTAAAGAAGCCACAAAAAAGATAAATGAAAAAGCAATTTTAATTAAATGATTTTTTTATGAGAGAAAAAAAAATACTTGAAAAAATAAAGGACCATCATTTTGAATTTAAACACGTAACAGTGCTATTTATAATTCTGTTTGCATTTCAATTGATTGTTTCATTCATTAATAAAGCGGCAGTAAAAAGTTTTTTAAGCTCAACTCAGGAATGGTATCAAAAAGATTCCGCTGAAGAAATTGCAAATCTTACGACTACATCTCTTGAACTTGTACTTGAATCAATCGACACAAAATCAGTAATTAGCAGGGAAGAAGAAAATAAAGTTATACAATCATTTAATATTATTTTCAGTCAACAGCAGCTTAAACACAATATTGAAGGGCTATATATACTTACACGTTTTGGTGATGATGTTTACGCTATTGATGATGGAAAATCGTTATATAATTATATTGTTAATCATGACAAAGTAGAAAGCTCAAATGATGAAAAGAAAAAAGAAATTATTGGAATGTACAAACAGATTGAAGCAGAATTAAGTTCTACAGAACAAATAAAAAGTATTATTACCAATAAACAAACATTTAACATATTTGTTCCTTTTGTTTTAAGAGGCGAGTACATTGGCGCAATTTACATGCAGAACACACCTGACTTTAGTTTTATAAGCAACCAAGTAATCAGCAATTATGATGAAACTTCGGTTATATATTTATCATTGATATTATTTGGATTACTTGCCATGTACTTTATATCGTCCTATACTGTTAAGGAACGGGATGATACACAAAAAATGTTGTTTGATGAACATGAAACAAACCTTAAGAAGCAAATTAACTACGATAAAGAACTTGTTTTTACAAAGAGAATTTATCACACTCATCACAAAGCAGAAAAAATAATGGGTTTTATTAAAGAGGACCTTAGAACTTTGTCTGCAGAAAATATTAGTGATATTAAGTATCGTGTTTCAAAATATTCAAACTTTATTTCACGTGTTATTTACGATATGAAATGGTTCGATCCGCCGCTGCAAACAATACGCAACCAGATGTTTAGAACTAATCTTAATGAAGTAATTAAATTTATTGTTGATAATATTTTTTTAAGAATAACATCTAAATCGGATGCCTATGAAATAACTTTAGAAACCGATCCTAAATTGCCTGTTGTACCGATAAATGAATTTGTTGTTTGGGAAATTATTGAACCACTGATACAAAATAGTATTGATCATGGAGGGGAAAAGAATATTATTATTTTGTGCAAAACCAAATATGATGAAGCGAATAATAAATCATATCTAATAATTGAAGATAATGGAGTTGGAATAAAAGAAGAACTCTTACTCCAAAATATTAAAGGCATTAAAAATATTTTTTTAGAAAATGTTACGTCTAAAGCAAAAGGATTGCAAAACTCTGGTTATGGGTGTTACATTGCTTATCAAATATCCAAAAGATGCGGGTGGGATATTGATGCAGAAAATTTAAAAGAAGGCGGATGCCGGTTTACAATAACAATTTATAACTAATGGAAAATTTTTATGATCTTAGATGGTAAAAAAATAAATCTGCTGTTAATTGAAGATGAAGATTACGATGTAAGACGCGTAATGAATACAGTTAAACCGTTCGAAGAACGCATTAAAGTGCTTGATATAGTTTCAAACGGAATGGCAGCATTAGAATTACTGCAAAATAAAAAGGGAAAGTTTGATGTTGTAATAATGGATTATCAAATTGCCGGCGGTTTGATGGGTGAAAATCTTATTACAAAAATTAAAGAGATTGATACATCGGTACAGATAATTGTTATTACAAAAATGACAATTAATCTTACTGATTATAATTTTGCAAATAAACTTATTAAAGCAGGCGCTTTTTGGTATTGTACAAAATATCCCGGCGATATTGAAGAGTTTATCTATCAACCTACGGATTTTATACTTAGTATTTTTAACGCTCATGAAAAATGTTTACTCGAACGGGAGCGATATAGATCATACCAGAAACTTCATAGAAATGTTGAAGATACTTTACTGCAGAAAAGAATTGTTGGTGAATCTCCAATCATGCTTGAATTAAAAGATGAGATAAAAAAGTTTGCGCAAAGTAATGTTAACACACTTATTCAAGGCTCATCGGGTACAGGTAAAGAGCTTGTTGCATTTAATATCCATTTCACAAGTGATCGCAAGTACGAAAATTTTGTGATAATAAATTGCGGCAGCCTGCCAAGCCAATTGGTTGAAAGTGAATTGTTCGGATATGAAAAAGGGGCATTTACAGGCGCTGATAAAAGGAAACTCGGATTGTTTGAAATTGCGAACAACGGAACAATATTTTTAGATGAGATTACAGAATTACCTCTGCCTGCTCAAGTAAAAATACTTCGGGTAATTCAGGAAGGTGAAATTGAAAAGATTGGAAGAACAGAAAAAATAAAAGTTGATGTTAGGATTATTGCCGCTACAAATCGAAATGTTGAAGAGGAAGTAAAGGAAAAAAGATTTAGAGAAGATCTTTATTACAGGTTAAATGTTTTACCAATCTATGTACCTGATCTAAAAAAGCGTGTTACTGATATACCCTTATTAATTGATTATTTTTTGTCAAATATTAGTATTGATATGGGAAAAGACAAACCTGAGATTCCCGATGAAACAATGAAAGTATTTTTAAACTACGAATGGCATGGTAATGTTCGCGAATTAAAAAATGTTGTTCAAAGAATGCTTTTTAGTTCTGAAGGACGAATTACACCGTTGCTTGCTAAGCGTGCGCTTGGTGTTCAGGAATCATCTGTTGAATCAAACGAGTTTGGTTTTGGGGATATTTTTAATATTGAAAATATTCTTCCGCTAAAAGATATGGAAAAAGTTTTACGGGCGAGATATTTTAAATTTGTTAGAGTCAATTCTGATTCCGATACCGATGCCGCACACAAACTCGGATTAGCACCACCAAATTACTATCGAATGGCTAAGGAATTAGGACTTAAAAAAAATGAATCTTAACTTTTTCTTTTATTACAATAATAATTGTTAATTATTAGTTTAATAAGAAAACAAATTCAATATTAAAATTCCTCGTTTTGCTAATTAAAAAACGGTATTTGTATAAGTATGTATCTGGTACATTACTTGCACAATTTGAATAGTGCTATTTAATGAATCGAAGCTTCTCTAAGAACCGATTAAAAGGAGAAATATGAAATCTATTACTAACTTATTCGTCCGTACTTCATTTCTAATTTTTTGTCTTTGTACAATAAGCGTTAATGCACAAGTTGCGTCATTAGAAGCTACTATGAGTTTAAAGCAAGTAGATGGAATCAGGATTCCATTTCAAAATGGATTTGCCGTTCCAACTTTTGAAAAACAGGATAGACAAATAATTGATCTTAAAGGCGAGTGGAAAAAACAAAGATTTACGGCTGATGATAATATCACTTTAAAGAAGCGTGATTCAACAGGCTATCAAAATTTAATTAATGAAGCTGCAGGAAGACAATTAGCTTCTTATGATGACAGTGGATGGATGGGAAAAAATTTACCTGCTGTTGAAAATACTATGAATCAATATCCAGCAGCACCTGAATATTATCAGGATGGAGTATGGTATCGTAAAAATTTTAATGTTGATGCCGCAGCAAACGGAAAATTTGTAAAATTAATGTTCTATGCAGTTAACTACGTTGCAGATGTTTGGCTTAATGATGTTTATTTCGGATATCATGAAGGTGGTTATACACCATTTGCATTTGATGTTTCATCCGCACTTAATTACGGTGGTAACAATGTGCTTGTTGTAAGAGTTGATAATCCTGAATGGGGCAGCAGGAATGATATTGTTCCTTACACACAATGTGATTGGTTTAATTATACCGGAATTATTCACGATGTTTATTTAGAAATTTCAGAACCAATTTCAGTAATACGAACAAATATTGTCCCTCAAAATATTAATGGAGATATTCAAACAACTGTTGTGCTTTATAATAAAAGCGGTAGTGATCAAAATGTTGAAGTAACTGTGGATGTTTTTAATGCAGAAATCAATTCAGGAAATATTAACAGCGTGTTTACTTCAAATCTTATCGGAACTTCTGCATCGGTATCAGGAATAAATCAATATTCATTTACAATTAAAAATGATTCAGCAAAAGTTTGGCGTACGAATTTAACTGTAAATAATCCGAATTTATGGTCGCCTAAAAATCCATACTTGTATGTAATGAAAGTTACACTAAAGCAGGGAAGTAATATTATTGATGAATACTATACTCAGTTTGGAATTAGGACAGTGCACACAGATGTTGATAAAGTTTACCTTAACAACAATCCGGTTTTCTTTACCGGAGTTGCACGCCATGAGGATCATCCAATCTTTGGAAGAAGTATTCCTGTTGATTCAATATACTCTGATATGTTAAAAGTAAAAGACATCAATGCAACAATGTTAAGAACTGCACATTATCCAAATCATCTTTATACTTATCAATTAGCGGATAGACTTGGAATCACAATTGTTGAGGAGATTCCTGTTTGGTGGTTTGATACAGCCCTTGCATGGATAATCCAGAATAATGCAAGAAAAATTCATGAACAAATGTTTCGTGAAATGGTGTTTAAAGATTACAATCGTCCATCTATACTTTTATGGAGTACAACAAATGAATGTTTGGATGTTGATAATAGAAAAAACTTTGTAACAAAAGTAAATCAGGACTTAAATTTTAATTATGCTGATGGGAGATTAATAACTCAATCTGCTGCAGCAGATAGACCTGGACCAAATGATCCATCACAGGCTGCTTGCGATGTTGCCGGATGGACAATGTATTTTGGAATATTTCATGGCGGAACTTATTATGATGGCACGCGTTACTTTTTAGGTTATGCTAATTTAGCTTATCCGGATAAACCTGTTTTAGATACTGAATTTGGATACTGGTCAGGTGAATTAAATGCGCTCTCTGGGCAGCAAGCTCAGGTAACTGTGTTTAATGAAACTTTTAATGCCTTTACTTTTAGAGCTTCGGTTATAAGACCAGACGGAACATATCGTGATGGCGGTTATTTAATGGGCGTAACCTGGTGGTGCATTTTCGATTGGTATTCGCATCAGCACTCAAATGGATTTCAAAGTATGGGATTGTATAGAATGAATCGTGATACTTTAAAGTTAGTTGGAACAACTCTAAAAAATGCATATCAACCCTATGCAAATATTGGTGGAATGGTAACTGATATTGAAAAAGGAGAAAATAATACATTACCAATTAAATATAATCTCGAACAAAATTATCCAAATCCTTTCAATCCAAGTACGATTATAAAGTTTGCAATAACTGATAGGCAATTTGTTTCATTGAAGATTTATGATATACTTGGTAAAGAAGTTGCGTTACTTGTTAATGAAGAAAAACCTCCTGGAAATTATGAGATTGAGTTTTTCGCCACAGGCGGAGATGTAAAAACAGGACATGTCACATCTCTACCAAGCGGAGTATATTTTTATCAATTAAAAACTTGGGATCCATCGACAGCCTTAGGAAAAAGTTTTATTCAAACAAAAAAAATGATACTTTTAAAATAAAAATTGAATTACACTTTGTCTATTTTTTTCTTAAACCCGATTTATTTTTTAATCGGGTTTTTTTATGGAATACTCGTATCCCTTTAGAAAAATATTTAATAATTAAACCTTATTAAAATAATAACTTACGCTTATCAATTTAATAAACAACACTTAGCTATAAATTATTTATGTCTAAAAAAACAAGCTTCTTAAACTAATTTTCTAATAATTGAACGGCATTATTTGTGTTTAGTTATTCTTTTAAATGAATAATTAAAACTACTGTGTCAGCCATTTTCAGTCAAATAGATTTATTAGTATTAGTTGCTTACTTAATAATTGTTTTAAGTTTGGGCTTTTACTATTCCCGCCGCAGTGATGAAAACTCATCTGATTATTTTTTAGCCGGTAGAAACATTGGCTGGTTTGCTGTTGGTATTTCAATATTTGCAACCAACATCTCAAGCGAACATTTCATCGGTCTTGCAGGCTCTGGTTCCTCACGAGGACTAGCAGTAGGACAGTTTGAATTAATGGCGATTTTTACACTTATCTTTTTGGGATGGATACTTGCACCGATATATTTGAAATCAGGTGTTGTTACCGTACCTGAATTTTTAGAAAAAAGATTTGATAGAAAAATCAGAAAAATGTTTGCAGTATTTTCAATCACAATCTATGTCTTTACAAAAATATTAGTATCACTTTTTGCTGCAGGGTTATTATTCTACAAAATATTTGGATTGAACATTTATGCTTCCTCAATAATAATAATACTTATAACAGGTTTATACAGTGTTACCGGCGGAGCGCGGGCTGTTATGCGTACACAGGTTTTTCAAGGTATCGTTCTTATACTTGGTGCAGTTATTTTATCTGCATTTGGTTTAAATGCAGTTGGAGGATTTGGCGGATTGGAAGAAAAATTACCCGCTGATTTTTTTAATATGTTCAAAGCTGTTTCTGATCCTGATTTTCCGTGGACAGGAATTTTATTCGGTGCACCGATAATTGCTTTTTGGTATTGGTGTACAGATCAATACATTGTTCAGCGTTTGTTCAGTGCAAAATCTATAAACGATGCAAGAAGGGGAACATTATTAGCAGCATTTCTAAAAGTCTTACCAATATTTATTCTTGTTTTGCCAGGCTTAATTGCAGCTGCACTTTATCCAGAAATTAATGGAGATGAAGCATATTCAGCTTTAGTTGCAGGCGATTTACTTCCAATCGGTTTAAAAGGAATTGTTGTTGCTGGTTTGCTGGCAGCAATTATGTCATCTTTAGCAGGTGCGTTTAATAGCACTGCCGTTCTATTTACAAATGATTTCTATAAGGTTCGCAATCCACAAGCAAATGATAGAAAATTAGTTTTGATTGGAAGATTAACTACAACAGCAGTTGTTATTGTAGCTATTTTAATCGTTCCGCTTGTTAAAGTTATTAGCTCTCAAGTTTATATCTTTCTGCAGAGTGTTCAGGCATTTGTAAGTCCGCCAATAACAGCAGTTTTTTTATTTGGATTATTTTCAAAAAAAATGAATTCAAAAACTGCGCTTATCACTTTAATTGTTGGAGAGACGATAGGCTTCAGTCGATTGTTATTAGAAATAATAAGTAACCTTGGCGTTCAGCTGCATCCTATATTTGTATGGATATTAGGAATAAATTTTCTTCACTTTGCAATATTTCTTTTCATTGTCAATGTGTCATTAATTTTAGTTCTTAACAGATACTCGGTTAAGATTACAAACGAGTTTGTGTTAAGTATTAGATCTTCAATTTTAGAAAGTTTATTAGAGTTAAAAAATAGTTTTTCAAATATAAAAAGTGTACAAGGATTAAAAACCAATTTTTTGTTATCTGCATTTATTGTAATAATAATTATTGGACTATGGAGTATTTGGTATTAAACAATCACAATTAAATAACAAGTTCAAAAACAAACAGAGAGAGGTACTATGAAAAATTTGCTATTAGCCGTTTTTATTTTACTGATGGCTGGCTCATTCGTATCATACGCACAGGTTGTAGTCGATAATTTCGACTCATCTGTTGCAGATAGCGTTTATCTTAAAATAAATGAGGGTGCTGCTACAACAATGATCTATACTGATGATAATGTAGATTTTCACGAAGGGACCGGATCATTTAAAGCCGATGTTAAAGTAGGCGCATATCACGATTGGGGATCATTTTTCGAACAACACTCATGATATCGTCGATGATCGGATTGATGTCGTGAGCCGCGGATTGCTCGGCTTAACCGTGGCTTGCGCGCGTTGCCATGATCACAAGTTCGACC
>JBDTRQ010000287.1:0-1943 GCA_039931535.1 Ignavibacteriota bacterium | reverse complement strand
CACATATCGTGCGGAAGACCTTTTAATCCCTTATAAGGATTCATAAAAAATATCTGTCAGAATTCTCATTAAAAATTTTTTAGATTTTGTTGAAGCAAAGTTAAGAAAAGTAAAAATAAGTGTTGCGCGACTTTAAGGCAGTTTGCCTTTTGATAAGTCGCTCATTAATAAGTAAATAAAGATAGACTCTGGAATCATTTCAATATTAGTAGTTTGGATTAGTTGAGTAAAACTTGGGCCAATTATAAATCGGTGATTGGTTTCACTACTATACGAATAGCTGAACGGCATCAACTGCTGTTAGCCATAAATAATTTTCTTCTTGCAATTAATAAACTCAATCGATAGTTTCAAATCAGCAAAAACACTTTTTCCGATTAAGTGTTTCCAATTAACTATTTCAAATCTTTTTAAGGAGGTACTATGCGTAAGCTTAATATATTTTCTTTTCTGTTACTTTGCGGACTTTTTCTAATCACCCCAACTTCATTTTCACAGGAAATGAAAGATCAATTATTTATGATACACGAAGAAGTTGTTAAAGTAGATATGTGGGATAAATATGAATCAACTTCTAAAGAATGGGTTACACTGATGAACGATGCTGGGCTTGATCTTCCATACCTTCAGGCATCGCAAAGAGATGATGGTCATTATTATTATCTGATTCCGATTGCTAATTATGCTGAGATCGATAAGATGCAGGGTATTTTTAGTTCTGCTATAGAAAAAGTTGGCAAAGAAAAGTGGGATAAGTTTATGGTGGAAAATAATTCCAGTATTGAAAGCAGTAAAGATTTTATTGCTACACGTTCTGCTAAATATTCTTATCAGCCAAAAGCACCCAGACTAAAGCCTGAAGAGTCTAAATTTATTCATTGGATGTTCTTTAAATACAAATTAGAAAATCGTAAAGAAATAATGGATGTAATGACAGAGTGGAAAAACCTATCTGAAAGTAAAAATATTAAAAATGGCTACCAGATTTGGCTAATTGAGCTTGGCTTGGATAATAACATGATAGCATTAACAGAGTCTTATAAAGATGGTGCTGATTTTTACTCATCTACAAAAGAAGATAATGCTCTAATGGAATCCGAAGCCAATGTTCTTTGGAATAAAATGTCTAAATATATCACATCCATTGAGAATGTATATGGCAACTCAAGACCAGACCTTGGTTACATCAAAAAATAGCTCATACTAAAACTTGCATTAGCCGATATAGATCATTTTTATATCGGCTTTTTTGTTGATATTAATTTAGGTTATATTTTTTATGCTGAATAATAATTTTAATAGGTTTATCTATGGCAAAAACGGATGCACGAATTGATTTATATATTTCCAATTCAGTAGAATTTGCGAAACCGATTCTAATACACTTAAGAAAACTTGTTCATACTGCTTGCCCTGATGTAGAAGAAACAATTAAATGGAGTTTTGCTAGCTTTGATTATAAAGGACCAATTTGCAATATGGCTTCTTTCAAACACCATTGTGCATTTGGATTTTGGAAAGCTCTGCTAATGAAAGATAAATCATTAGTCAAAAATGCCCAATCAGAATCTGCTATGGGTCATTATGGAAAAATCACTTCGTTAAAGGATTTGCCATCTGATAAAAAAATTATTGCACATATTAAAGATGCGATGATGTTGAATGAAAGGGGAATTAAACTTTCAACAAAAAGAGTTAAGATAGAAAAAAAGGGAATTGTTGTTCCTAATTATTTTTTTATAAAGCTTAAGAAAAATAAAAAAGCATTTACTGCATTTAAGAATTTTAGTCAATCACACAAACGCGAATATGTAGAATGGATTACTGAAGCAAAAACCGAGGAAACAAAAAATCGCAGAATTGAAACTGCGATTGAGTGGATTTCTGAAGGCAAATCACGTAATTGGAAGTATGTAAAAAAATAAAGGAAAGATTTATGGCAA
>JBDTRQ010000286.1:0-4310 GCA_039931535.1 Ignavibacteriota bacterium | reverse complement strand
TATGCGCCAATCGGCATAATCGCAATTTCTATATTTTCGTTTTTTAATGATTTAAATAACTCGTGATAAGCTGTATCACCACCAAATAAAATTTTCCTATCATTTTTTTCGAGAATAACTGCATTAAAACTTCTTCCATCACTCATAAACCCTTGTGAACGGTCTTTTTCCCACGGATAACGCCATCCAAAATGTTTTACTTCAAGAGCTTTAAATTTTATACCGAGTAATTCTTTTTCTTCATTCCAATCAATCTCCTGTAAAGATTTCCATTTAAGTTCAGCAATTACATCTGCTGTGTTGTAGGCTGTAATGCAATCAATTTGGTTTGGATAATTATTAATAATAGTTTCAAGTGTTTCATAATCCATGTGATCCATGTGTGCGTGCGAGAGCAGAATAATATCCGGTTTAGGGATTTCATCAACAGTTAACGCTGGATGAGTAAATCTGCTGGGACCAAAAGTCATTCCAAATATTCTAACACCAATTCGTTCAAATAAAACGGGATCAGTAAGAATAACAGTTCCATAAAAATTTATTAAAACAGTTGAGTGTCCAATCCATGCAATATTAATTTCATCATTTTTCCAGTTTGTTGGATCCGGTTTAAAATTTGATACCACAGGAGGCTGTTTAGCTTGTATCTTTTCACTTACAAATAAAAACCCTGCCGATGCTAATGAAACATTTCTTAAGAATTTTCTTCTATTCAACACTTAACCTTGTTTTATAATCATAATAACAAAAAAACTATTGGAATAGTTCTCTTATAAATATTACAAGAAATTTATCGGAATAAAACCTATTTTTCCATTACAAAATTTTAATAAGGTAAAAATGTTTGAAATACTTCTTCTTTTAATAATTGCAGGAATAGCAGGTGGAATCGGGCGTTCACTTGTTGGATTTAACCGAGGCGGTTGTATTATTTCTATTGTAGTTGGATTTATCGGAGCATACATCGGAACAATTTTAGCGAGAGAGTTTAACTTTCCTGATTTCTGGTCAATAAATGTTGGAAACATAAATTTTCCAATTGTTTGGTCTATTGTTGGCGCAGCAGTCTTTACTGCAGTTTTAAGCTTGATTGTTCCAAAGAAGAATTGATTGTCGATTAGTTTTTTATTTTTTATTTATTGCAGTTGACTTTAGTCAACTAATAATAAAAATTAAGACTGTTGGCTTTAGCCGCATTATTCTTTTATAATTTTCCAGCCATATTTATTCATAAACTTATTTATCTCATCATTGAAAGTTTCTTTTTATGATGCTCTTCTTGATTTTGAATATATGCACGAATTGAATTTAAATGACTTTCACTAACACCAACAGCCCAATAATCATCCTGCCAAATAAATTTATTTGTAGTGAGATTGTTTTGATTTATCCAGTAGACGGATTCGCCTTTAATTAGCTGTGCTACCTTGCTAATACTTTGATCTCTTCCTAAAGAAAGAAGACAATGAGCATGATCGATGTAACCATTTATATGATCAAGCCATATTTCTTTTTTTTCAGCATTTTCTTTGATGTGTTGAAAGATAAGCTTTCTTAATTTTGAATCAGTTAAATATGGCTCCCTGTTTTTTGTTGAAAATACAAGATGAACCCAAATTCTTATCCAACTCATATCTTATCCTTTGATGTGGCTAAAGCCAATAATTGAACATTAATGTATTCAGTCTGCTAAAGCAGACTGCAATAAATTATGCAATTTTCAATTAGGTGTTTTACTTAATTTATTTTAATTCTTTTATTCGATTTACAATCTCAGGCAAAATTTTTCCAGCTTCACCAAAAAATGATTCATCACAATAAGAAGTTATTTCTGTTTCTTCAAGATTTACTTCAACAATAAATGCACCAGCTTGTTTTGCAGCATGCACCAATCCGGCAGCAGGATAAACAACTGCAGATGTTCCAACAACAAAAAACATATCACAATTTAATGCAGCTTTTTCTCCGCCGCTAAATTGATCCTCCGGCAGATATTCTCCAAACCAAACAACATCAGGACGAATCAAACCGCCGCATTTACATTTTGGTACCCCGTTTAAAAAATCTAACTCTTCGTTATAAAACGTTCTGCACTTTACACAAAAATTTCGTTCAATATTTCCATGCAGCTCAAAAATATTTTTACTTCCCGCACGCCGATGAAGATTATCAATGTTTTGTGTTACAACTGTTACTTCATCAAATAAATTTTGCATCTCTGCAATTGCGATATGCCCTGAGTTTGGGTTAGCTTCGTGTACAATTTTTTTACGATGATTATACCATTCCCAAACCATTTGTGGATTGCGCATAAACGCATTAAAATTTGCAAGTTCTTCCGGTTTTAATTTATTCCAGATTCCATCTTTGCCGCGAAAAGTAGGAATGCCGGACTCTGCAGAAATCCCAGCGCCTGTAAAGAAAACAATTTTTTTTGATTTGGAAAGTTGTGTAAGAAAAGCCTCACCCAACCCTCTCCTAAGGAGAGGGCTATTTGAATTTTTAGAATTCAATTAAAATTATTCGTCCTTTATTTCTTCATAAAGTTTTTTTGCATTTGCTAATACAACATCATCATCTTCATCAACCTTTGGTGCCTTTTCAACTTTCTTTAAAGTTTCTTTTGCTTTATCGTATTCATCTTCTTCTATATATGCTTTTGCAAGTTCATATAAAAACATTCTAAAATTTGGTTTAAGTTTAACTGCGGTTTCCAACAACTGCATTGCTTTTTCTGTATCACCCCAGCCCAAACCTAATGGCAATCGAACGAGATAAGCTTTTTCACAAACTTTTAAATGTGTTCTGCCCAAAACATAGTGAGCAAGCGCTTGTACGTAATTACCACCGTTACCAAGTTGAATTGCTTTTTCACAATCTTCTTTAACATCCTTTACAATTCCGATGGCTGAAAACACGCCTTCAAATAACGCTATTCTTCCATTTGCAATTGCGCGACGAACATACGTAATGGATTTATCTGGACCAAGCTTAACGGATTTATCTGCAAACTCTAATGCTTTGTTATAAGTTTTTTCCTGTTCATCTTTTTGCGCATCAGTTTTATCAGGCATCTTTTCGCCAAGATCAACATAAGCACGGCTTATACGCCAAAGAACATCCCAATTATTTGGAGAAAGTTTATCAGCTTGATTATAAACCTCTAAAGCTTTTTGATTTTGAAATTCCTCTACAAATTGATCCCCTTGCTTTAAAAGTTCATCCACTGATTGAGCGAATGATATGCTAAAACAAAAAACTGATAGCAGCAGGATTGTTGAGAGTTGTAGAATTCTTTTCATTTCAGTTCCTTATAATTTTTTAATTTAATCGAACAGTGTTTTATTATTTTCTTCGTTTGGATTTTTTAAGCCATGCGAATGAATATCGGTTCCAGCAAGAGTAATAAACTTTGTCCAGTTTGTGCCCGATTTAATTTCATTTGCAATTACATTTTTATATGCATTTACCTTTGCGCTTAATTCATCGGCTTGATAAAGAGTAATTGCTTCTAAAGTTTTAGGTACAACAGGTGAAGCATATTCTAATTTTCCTTGATGACTTAGAATTAAATGCAGCAAATTATTTTTTAGATTTTCAGGAAAGTCCGGAGTTTTATTAATTTCATCATTTACAATCATAGCCGCAATAACAATGTGCCCAATCAGCTTACCTTTATCAGTGTATTCAAACACAGGATCAAAACTTAGCTCTTCAATTTTTCCAAAATCATGAAGCATCGCGCCGCACACAAGTAAATCACGATTTATTTGCAGATGGATATCGCACATTAAATCACAAATCCTAATAATTTCTAAAGTGTGTTCAATCAATCCGCTAATGTAGCCATGATGCCACATTTTGCCTGCCGGAACAGAGGTGTATTTTTCAAATCGTTCTTCTGTAAAAATATTTTTCATTAAAGAATTTAATTCGGGAGAAGCAATCTTTTCCATTCTTCCCGTAAATTCTTTTTTCATTACTTTAAGATCGCGCAAAGATTTTGGTAAAAAATCTTTTGGCGTTACATCCTCGCTTTGTTTTGATAGACGAATTGATTCAATTTTGATCTGCAGATTGCCTTGATATTCATCCATCGATCCGGCAATCTTAACAACATCCCCAGCAGCTAAAGAATTCTTTACAGATTTAAATCCTGATGTGTCCTCCCAAAGATTTGACATTAACGAAGTTGATTTATCTCCAAGCTCTAACGAAATATATTCTTTTCCAGCTTTAGTAAATCTAATTTCACACTTCTTTATAAGTAAAAAATGATCTATCGATTCCCCTTTTGAAATAGATGATAA
>JBDTRQ010000285.1:0-11970 GCA_039931535.1 Ignavibacteriota bacterium | reverse complement strand
GGTCCAGCGAATTAAAAAGTGATTTTGATTTTGTTAGCATAAATATTTTTAATAAAAATGCTGATCTTCTTTTTTCAACAGACAGTTCAAAAAGTATTTACGATCATTTTTTAAAACACGAATTAGTTGTGCTGCTTCAAAAAGATTCATCCGCACTTTCAAATCTTTATTTAGCCGATAATAAAAAGCTTTTACAGGCGATAATTACACCTGTAAGAAATGAAAACGAAATTCTTGGATACATCTGGACTGAAGTTTCATTTTTTGAATATTTGCATCCGATCATCTCTTACACAAAACAAGAAACCGAAGATGTTGAATATATCTTACTTAAAAAGCAAAGTGATTTGGGATTTGTTTTAAAGGATGTGAAGGAAAATGATGAGTTCACAATTCGTACTATTCCTATAAGTAAGGAAGATAAAAATGAACTTGAATCATTTATAAAGGGTAAAGATTTTTTTAAAGATGCAAAGTTTAAAGGATCTAAAATATTTGCGTCAATAAATAAAATTCCTGGTACAGATTGGGTTTTATTAGCAAAGATAAATCAGGAAAAAGTTGCTGAATCCACAAAGAACGCCGCGATGTTGATTTCATTAATTTCCTTTTTGGTAATTGTTCTTGCCGCAAGTATCACCTATGCAATCTGGAAACGAAGCCGATTACATTTTTTAACAAGAACTTTTAAATTACAAAAAGAGAAAGATGTACTGACAGAACGTTATACTTCTTTAACTAAGTACGCAAATGATATGATTCTTAGTATCGATAAGAATGGAAAAATTCTTGAAGCAAATCAGAAATCATTTGATACTTATGGATATTCAAAAGATGAATTACTTAACATGGATTTGCTTGATTTAAGTTACGATAGAAAAAAAGATGTTGAAGTTATCTTTGCATCGATTAATAATCCTGATGGAATTTTATTTGAAACAAATCATAAAAGAAAAAACGGAACTGTTATCCCCGTTGAGATTAGTGCCAAGCTTATAAAGCACGGTGATGAAGAGACACTTTTAGCAATTATCAGAGATAACACGGAAAGAAAAAAACTTGAGCTTGATTTAATTCTTGCTAAAGATAAAGCTGAAGAAATGGATAAACTTAAAACCACTTTTCTTGCAAATATGAGCCACGAACTTAACACACCAATGAGCGGTATAATCGGATTTTCAGAATTACTGCTATCAGAAATGGATAATAAAAATCATCGTGAGATGGTTAAGATAATACACAAAAGCGGTAAGCGATTAAATGAAACTTTAAACTCAATTCTTGATCTTTCAAAATTGCAATCACAAAAGTTGGATTTGAGATTTAGTAATATTGAGCTTATAACAATGATACAAGAATGTAAGTATGTATTCTCGGATACAATGAATAAAAAAGGTTTAAAATTCAGAGTAACTTCAGATCAAGAAAAAGTTTTTATAAAGACCGATCAAAATATTCTGCACAAAATTTTATGCAACACAGTTGATAACGCTGTTAAATACACAAACGAAGGTGAAATCAGTATTAACATAAGTGAAACAACAGATAATGTAAAAATAAAAGTAAGTGATACCGGAATTGGAATTCCAAAAGAAAATCTCGATCAAATTTTTGAACCATTTAGACAGGGCAGTGAAGGTCTTAATAGAAAATTTGAAGGTATGGGTTTGGGATTAACAATTAGTAAAAAATATCTCGAAATACTTGGCGGTAAATTAAATATACAAAGTGAACCCGGTGTTGGAACTACTATTGAAATTATTCTAACAAAAACTTGATGTTTTGCGATATATAAATTTTTTTAATTATCTCGATAAAAAGTTAAAAAAGTGTTGAGAATGATAGGATTTCCTGCTTAACTTTACATCATTATTTTTTAAGACCGATAAAATCTAAAATTTAGTTTAATGGCATTATAATAATGCAAGCGCTTAGTGATTGGTGAAAACTAAAATATTATTCACATAAATTAATTGGAGTTCATTTCATATGGAAGATACTAATTCAAGTAAATCCAATTTCAAACCTTATATCTCACCCTCTGATTTTATTCCCGAATTTACACCAAAAGCAATAATTCTTGGTGCAATTTTTGGAATTATTTTTGGTGCTGCTACTGTATATTTAGGACTGAAGGTTGGATTGACAGTTAGTGCATCTATTCCAATTGCTGTGCTTGCAATTGCAGTATTTAAAAAAATTGGTAACTCAACTATTCTTGAAAATAACATAGTTCAAACGATTGGCTCTGCCGGTGAATCTGTTGCAGCTGGTGTTGTTTTTACTATTCCTGCTCTTCTCTTTTTACCTGGCGGTGAAGCATATTTCCAATATTTTCAAATATTCGTTTTAGCTTTAGCGGGTGGTTTGCTAGGGGTCCTTTTTATGATTCCATTAAGAAGGTCGTTAATTGTTAAAGAACACGGTGTACTTCCTTTTCCCGAAGGCACTGCTTGTGCGGATGTTTTAATTGCCGGTGAAAAAGGAGGCAACTTAGCCAAAAAAGTTTATTATGGACTTGGTGTTGCATTCTTATATAAATTTTTGATGTCCATCATAGGTTTATGGAAAGATGTTCCTGCTTATATTTTTAGCAGAAAATCTGCACTGCCAAATGGAACCATAAATGGAGAAATTACACCCGAGCTATTAGGTGTTGGTTATATTATTGGTCCTAAAATAGCAGGCATTATGGTTGCGGGCGGTGTTTTATCGTGGTTGGTTTTAATCCCTTTAATCACGCTTTTAGGCGATCATCTTGTTGCGGCTTATCCACCTGCAACAAAGTTGATATCAGAAATGTCTCCATCTGAAATTTGGAGTAATTATATACGGTACATAGGAGCAGGCGCAGTTACATTCGGTGGTATTGTAACCTTAATAAAATCTTTTCCTACAATTATTAGCGCTTTCAAAGATTCCTTTGCCGATTTAAAAGAGAATAGAGCTAATAGCAAAAACAATACAAAAACTGTAAAGTTACGAACTGAGAAAGATATTCCATTAGTATATGTTCTTGGTGGAAGTGCGTTACTAATCATATTTATGACTCTCATTCCAAACATTCCAACAAATTTTCTTTCAGCTATAATGATTGTAATATTTGGTTTCTTTTTTGTCACTGTCTCCTCTAGAATTGTTGGTATTATTGGATCATCATCAAATCCAATATCTGGAATGACTATTGCAACACTGATGGCCACATCTCTGATTTTTGTTGGAGTTGGTTGGACTGGCGATGTATATCAACCAATTGCATTAGTTGTTGGTTCTATTGTTTGTATTGCATCTGCAAATGCGGGTGCCACATCACAGGATTTAAAAACAGGATACATTGTTGGAGCAACCCCTGTAAAACAACAGATTGGTCTATTAATTGGTGTTCTTGCTTCAGTAGTAGTGATCGGATTTACACTATTATTGCTTAATAATACTTTAGGTATTGGGGCAATTACAGAAAATCATCCGAATCCATTACCGGCTCCACAGGCTACTTTAATGGCAACAGTAATAAAAGGATTGTTAAGCCAGAACCTACCATGGGCTTTAGTTCTTGTAGGAATGGGTATTGCTGCTGTTATGGAATTGAGTGGTGTTCGCTCATTGCCTTTCGCAGTTGGTGCATATCTACCTCTTTCCACTACTTCTCCTATTTTTATAGGAGGGTTGGTAAAGTGGGTAGTTGATAAAAAGAGGAATTCAAAAGAAGAAGAATCTGAAATTGGACCAGGGGCGTTATTTAGTTCAGGTTTAATTGCTGGTGGTGCGTTAACTGGTATTTTAATTGCAATCTTAATTGGAGTTCCGTTTGGAACTAATGCCTCTGGAAAAGAAATTTCTATTATGGATAAACTGAATACAGGTATTAGTCAATCATTAGGCGCTACCGGTGATATGATTTCTCTTCTTTTATTTGCTGGATTAGCATTGATACTTTTTAAATTCGCAATAAGTAAAGAATCATAATTATTTTTTTATAATACTGAATATATTTCTTAAGTAATTACTCTTATATTGGGAGCGTTTAATTTTAAGCGCCCCAACTTTTTTTATGTCACTATCTATTAAAGAACAAAAAAAAATATTAAAGAGTGCAAATGCGCTAGATCTCACACCTATAAGAAACTATTCCGATGAAAAAGATGATTTTGATCTAATCACAATTCTAATACCGAAGTTTAGAAATTCACTTCTCAAAAAATATATTTCGCCAAAACTCAAAAATGATCATTTTAAAGTTAAACTTGATAAGTTTGGCTCTGCTGTTTGGTTAGTAATTGATGGAGTAACTGAAGTAGATCAAATAATAAAAAATGCTAAAGCTAAATTTGGGGAAGAATTACAAGATGAAACTGGAAGAATTGTAAAATTTATATTTCAGTTGTACAGTAAAGGATTTATAACATTTAAGGAATTAAACTAAAGGAGTTTGTTATGGGAAAAGTATTAGGTCATTTAAAACCAGAATTGGTTTGGCATTATTTCGAGGAAATCTGTCAATATCCTCGTCCATCAAAAAAAGAAGAAAAGATTGCTGCGTATGTTGTTTCAGTTGGTAAGCGTTTAGGACTTCAAACAGAAAAAGATAAGTTTGGAAATATTGTTATCCGCAAACCTGCCACAGCGGGTTATGAAAATAGAAAAACAGTTGTTCTGCAGGGACACATCGATATGGTGTGCGAAAAAAATAGAGGCGTTGAACACGATTTTGATAACGATCCAATTTATCCGTACATCGATGGTGATTGGGTAAAAGCCAAAGGCACAACACTCGGCGCAGATAATGGAATCGGTGTTGCCTGTGCTCTTGCTGTTCTTGAAGATAAAGATATAGAACATGGTCCTATCGAATGTTTATTTACTCTTGATGAAGAAACCGGTTTAACAGGTGCATCAAGCTTAAAGAAAAATTGGCTTAAAGCTGATATGCTTATAAATATGGATTCTGAAGAACTTGGAACAATTTTTATTGGCTGTTCCGGCGGAAAAAATACTGCTGCAACATTCAAAGCTAAAATGGGAAAAACTCCTAAAAATTATTCTGTATTTGAATTAAAAGTTGCTGGATTAAAAGGCGGGCACTCAGGACTTGAAATTCATGTTGGAAGAGGCAACGCTGTAAAAATTCTAAACAGAGCGATTTGGAGTTACTCACAGGAAAATAATCTTCGTATGTCTGAAATAAACGGCGGCAATAAACACAATGCTATTCCACGTGAAGCATTTGCAGTTGTGCTTGTTCCAAAAAATGATGAGAAAAAGTTCAAAAAATTTGTTGCAAAATATAATGATACGGTTAAAGCAGAATACGAGCGTGTTGATGCCGGCGTTGTTGTTTCAGCCGAAAAACATGCAGTACCTGAAAAAGTAATTGATGAAAAAGTACAAAAACGTTTGGTAAATGCTTTATATGCAATTCCGCACGGTGTAATTAAAATGAGCAATGATATTCCGGGTTTAGTTGAAACATCAACAAATCTTGCAGTTGTAGAAACTGTTGGTAAGAATATTAATGTTGTTACAAGCCAGCGCAGTCCTGTTGCATCAGAAAATGTTGATATCACAAGTATGGTTACATCAGTTCTAAATCTTGCAGGTGCAGAAATTAGTTACGGTGATGGTTACCCAGGCTGGGCGCCGGATATTAATTCTGATATTTTAAAAGTATTTAAATCAACTTTTAATCAAATGTACGGTAAAGAACCTGAAGTAACTGCTATCCATGCTGGACTTGAATGCGGTATCATAAAAGAAAAATATCCTGAAATGGATATGATCTCTTTCGGTCCAACCATGCAGGATGTACACTCACCTGATGAAAAATTACAGATATCAACTGTACCGGAATTTTATAACCAGTTAAAAACTGTTTTAAAAAATATTCCTGCAAAATAGGATATTTGAAGTATTTACATTCACAGCAGATACATTTAAAAAGTATCTGCTTTTTTAATTATTATGTGTTTATAATTGTTCAATAAATCTTTTATCAATGTCATACTGAGCCTGCCTGGCGGTAGGCAGGCCTGTCGAAGTATGACACATTTAATAAAAACTATCACGCTTCGCCAAACTCAGCGTGACAAAGTAAAAAGCCAAATATTATGAAAGAAACACTAATTCAAAAACCTCAACCATCTACACTTTTAAGATGGAGTGCTCTATTGCTAATAAGTTTAGCAATGATGGGCAACTATTACATTTACGATAGCATAAGCCCCCTAGCTGATTTATTAAAAACACAGCTTGGTTTTTCAGATTCAAACATCGGTTTGCTAAACGCCATCTATTCTTTTCCTAATATTATTATGGTCCTTATAGGCGGATTGATTATAGATAGAATTGGTACAAAAACATCTGTGCTGATATTTACTGTACTCATCACAATTGGTTCAATCGTTACGGCGATTACAGGAAATATCTGGATTATGTCTGCCGGCAGATTAATTTTTGGTCTTGGTGCAGAGTCGATGATCGTTGCTATCACAACTATAATTGCAAGGTGGTTCAAAGGTAAACAATTGTCATTTGCGTTTGGATTAAATCTTACTGTTGCGAGGCTCGGCTCTTTTCTTGCACTCAACTCTCCAAGTTGGGGCAAAAGTTTATATGAATATTGGCAATCACCATTGTGGATTACCGTTGCAGGCGGAGTGTTTGCATTGATTTGTATTGGATTATATTTCTTACTTGATCTTTACGCAACCAAAAATTATGATCTTCCAAAAGAAGGCGAACAGGATGCAGTTTTACTTTCTGATATTCTTAGAATTAAAGAGTCCGCAAGATGGTACATCTTTGCTGCGATTGCAGTTGTTGTAATAGTTCTAACTTTTACAATGCCTGAAAATTGGTCAATTTATTTAATTGTTTTAATTGTTGCGATGCTGTTTCTTTTCTTAAAAGCAAAATCATTTTCAACATCGTTCTGGTATATAACCGCATTGTGTGTAACATTTTATTCTGCAATGTTTCCGTTCCAAACTTTTGCGATTAAATATTTTCAGGAAGCACACGGTACAACGCGCGAAGTGGGCGGAAATCTTTCCAGCATCCTAACACTTGCAGCTATGGTTTTTACACCGCTGTTTGGATTACTTGCAGATAAAATTGGAAAGCGTTCTTTGTTAATGATGTTTGGTTCGTTGCTTATTATTCCTGTTTACTTAATGATGGCTTATCAATTTGGCAAACCTGCTGTTATGGGTGAAAGTGATTTTATTCATTTAAGTTTTAAATTCTTTGATATCAATGCCGCGATTCCAATTTATTTAATCTTACCAATGGCAATGATGGGAATTGCATTTTCACTTGTGCCGGCGGTTATGTGGCCTTCGGTTGCACTGATAGTTGATAACTCAAAACTTGGTACAGCATACGGATTGATGACTATGATTCAGAACATTGGTTTGTTTGGATTTAATTTGTTAATCGGTTTTTCTAATGATTACTCAGGTGCAAGTGCTACGAATCCGGGTGGTTACACTCCGGGCATGTGGATATTTTCCACACTTGGATTTTTAGGATTGATTTTTGCGTTCTTGCTAAGAAAATCTGAAACGGGACCAAACGCTCATGGACTTGAAAAAGGTATGGCAAAATAATTTTTAATTAACATCGGCAGGGGATAAATATCAATTCAAATATTCGGAGAGAATATGAAAAAACTTTCTACTGTGCTTGTTGTGTCACTTATTTTTATTAGCTCTTCATCTTCATTATTTGCCCAAAGTGCATGTTGTGGTTTGGATTATTTAGCAGGTGTTCTTTTACAATCTGGTGTTAGTTTCGGCTATGGTGCGCAGCAATTTTCTGCCACAGGTTTAAATGATTACATAAAAGTTTACAATGATAAACGTCCTACACTTACAAAAAAGATGGATGATTTTGGTTTCTCATATGGCTGGAGAGCCGGTGTAAATTTAATACAGTTGGAAGATGATAATATGTTTTACGGTCTAAGTGTTTTTTATCAACAAACAAAAGAAAAGCACGATGCTGCAACAACGTTACTAAATAATATCCCGGCAAAAAGAGAATATGATCTAACACTAATCTCTTACGGAGTTGGAGTTTCATTTTCTTATGTGCTTAGCAAAAGTTTTGATTTTAAAATTGCTGATGTAAGAGTAAACTGGAACAAAGCAAACTTTATAAATAGATATACAGAAGGTACAAATCCATCTACCGAGCAAATGTTAAAAGATCCTGAAGCCAGTATAGGTGGACAGATAAGTACCGGTTTGCTTTACTATCCATTACCACCATATATTTCCCTTGAAGCAAGTGTCGGATATTCTTACTTTACAATTAATGAAATGCAATTTGAATCATCCAGCCAGTTTCTTGCTAAGAATGAATACAGCAATGAAAAAATGGAAAATTTTATCGATGGCGGTGGATTATTTGCATTTGCTCAATTAAATATTGCAATACCCTTTTTCTAAAAGCTTAATTTATGTTCAAACTATTTCAAAAAATATTTTTTCTTATTCTGATTTTTATATTTCCAATTCTACCGCAATCATTTGGATTCGGATGTCTGGGATTTGTTGGAGGTTTTGGCGGTTACAGCCATCAGCAGTACAAACCTGATGGACTTAATGCTTATGCCGCTAACTTTAATTCTATCAACTCAGAATATATTGAAAATAAAATGAGCGATTTCGGTAAAGCCAGCGGTTACAGAGTTGGTGTAAATATTTTTCGTGCAAAGTTTACAGGAATGTTTATAACTGCAAAAGGTTACTATCAACAGCTAAGCGAAGAGCACAATGCATTAGTTTATCAAACAGCAATTGGTATTGATTATAATTATGATTTAAAAATAAAATCATGGGGAATTGGTTTGGATATTGGCATTCCAATAAATTCATTTCTAAGTTGGAAAATTGTTGATGGTAGTGTTTTGTTAAACAGTGCTAAGTTTACCGAAACTATAAACTCTACACAGGGAACAGACGTAAATAAATACAATAACGAAAAAACAGAAATCGGTTACTCCGTTGGTACAGGATTTATTTTTGAGATCGTCAAAAATTATATTAGTATAGAAGGAGTAGCAAGCTATTCCCAAATTACAATTGATAAAATGATTAATGAGGATGGCACTATTTTAGTTTACAACCCGAATAAAATTTTAAACTCCGAAAAATTCATTAGTGCTGGCGGATTTAATGCTGTTCTTCAGTTAAACTTGGGATTTCCACTATAACAGCAGGAGAGAAAATAAAAAAACTTACCAAACTTGATTCTGCATCTGCAATTGCAATTAAAGATTGTATGGGTGCAAAGAAAAATGAAAAAATTCTTGTAATCACAGATGAATTAAAAAGAGAAATCGGTTTATCACTTCATGAAAATGCAATAAGATTAGGATACGAATCTTTACTTGTTGAAATGAAATCGGGAAAAATAAATGGTGAAGAGCCATCGGCAGTTGTTGCCGATTTAATGCAAAAGTTTGATATGGTATTTTGTCCAACAGCAAAATCATTAACGCATACAGATGCAAGAAGAAGTGCATCGGCAAAAGGTGTGCGTATTGCAACTTTTCCCGGCATTACTAAAGAAGTAATGATTCGTGGAATGAATGCAGACTATAAAGCCATCTCTAAAAGAACTATTAAACTTGCAAACTTGTTGGAGACAGGAAAAGAAATTCGTGTTACGGCTCCTGCTGGTACGGACATTACTTTTAAAATTGAAGAAAGAAAAGCTTACGCAAGCAAAGGATTATTTCACGCACGCGGTGAAAGTGGAAATCTGCCAACAGGCGAAGCGTTTTTGGCTCCTGTTGAAGGCACCTCAAACGGAGTTTTTGTTGTTGATGGTTCAATGGCAGGGTTAGGTTTAATTAAGAATGCAAACCTGCCTAACCGGCAGGCAGGCATTAGAATTGAAGTTGAAAATGGTTACGCAACCAAAATATCCGGCGGAACTCTTGCAAATAAATTAAAAGTAATGTTAGACAAAGTTGGAAAAGATGCTCGCAACATTGCAGAGTTTGGAATCGGTACAAATGATTCTGCAAAACTAAGCGGAGTTTTGCTTGAGGATGAAAAAGTTATGGGAACAATTCACATAGCTCTTGGAAACAATGTTTCAATGGGCGGCAGTGTAAATGTTCCAATTCATTTGGATGGTGTGGTTAAAAAGCCTTCTGTTTGGATGGATTCCAAAATGATAATGAGAGATGGAAAACTTTTGGTTTAATTTTCAATGTTCAGTGATGAATGCTCAATGAAAGATTTTATTAAAATGTGATTCATTGAAAATTGATCCGCCTCGGCGGATTGAGCATTTAACATTCTAAAAGCTCACTTTTCAATAGAAATTGCTTTAATTATCTTTACAACATTAGAAATATATTTTAAGGATTTAGAATTAAAGATGGCAATATTACCTATCACGGTTTGTGGTGATAAAATATTAAGAAAAAAAGCAGCAAAAGTTTTAAAGGTTGATAATAGCATTGTCAAACTAATTGATGATATGTTTGAAACTATGCACAATGCAAACGGAATTGGTCTTGCTGCAAATCAAGTTGGAGCTAACAGACAAGTTTTTATTTTGGATATTTCTAAAGTTGATGATTATGAAGCCACTAAACCTCTCGCTTTAATCAATCCCAAAATTATTGCTAGGTCTAAAGAAAAAGTAATTTTTGAAGAAGGTTGTTTAAGTATTCCGGATCTGCGTGAAGATGTACTACGCCCGAAAGAAATTACAATTGAATTCCAGGATAAAAATTTAAAAACTCACACAATAGAAGCTGATGATTTGCTTGCTCGCGTTATGCAGCACGAGTATGATCATTTACTTGGAATTCTTTTTACAGATCTTGTTGATGAAGAAACAAAAAAAAGATTAAAGAAACCATTAAACAAAATCAAAAAAAGAAAAATTGAAGTTGATTATCCAATTAGCCAATCTGAAGAATACCGCATAATGTAAAACGTAAAGGTTTGTGATGAAAATTATTTTTATGGGCACTCCTGATTTTTCAATTCCTTCCTTAAAAATTTTACTTGAAAATAATCACGAAATTCTTGCAGTTGTAACAACACCCGACAAAGAACGCGGACGTGGACAAAAAATTACATTTACAGCGGTTAAACAATTTGCCATTGAAAAAAATATTCCAGTACTTCAGCCAATAAAGTTGAAGGATGAAAGTTTTATTAATCAATTAAAAAATCTTAATCCTGATTTATTTGTTGTTGTTGCATTTAGAATTTTACCTAAAGAAGTTTTTGAAATTCCAAAATTCGGTTCATTCAATTTGCACGGATCATATTTACCAAAATATCGCGGAGCAGCGCCTATTCAATGGGCATTAATTAATGGTGATACTGAAACTGGTTTAACAACATTTAAACTTGCAGAAAAAGTTGATACTGGTAATATCTATCAGCAGGAAAAAGTTAAAATAAATCCAGATGATAATTTTGAAACACTTCACGATAGAATGAGTTTGCTTGGTGCTGAACTTGTTTTAAAAACTGTTAGATTAGTTGAAAGTGGAGATTATAAATTACTTCAGCAAAACGATTCACTTGCTTCACCTGCACCAAAAATTACAAAAGAAATTTGCTCGATTGATTTTAATAAATCCGCAAATGAAATTCATAATCTTATAAGAGGATTATCACCACATCCAGCCGCATTTTTTATTTATAACAATAAAGTAATTAAGATTTACAAAACTGAAATTGTAGAAGATGTAAATCTTAAACCTTCCGAAGTCCATCAAACAAAAACTGAATTGATTATTGGCTGCGGAAAAGCTGCCTTAAGAATTCTTGAACTCCAGCAAGAAGGGAAGAAGCGAATGAATGTTGAGGAGTTTTTAAGGGGGTTTAAATTTTAGGATTAACGGTTTGCAGCTACAAGAAGTTGGCGATTTCGAAGCATTAAACTGTCTGCCACCACAAAACTTGATACGAAGCACAAAGCTTCATTTAACCA
>JBDTRQ010000284.1:0-2203 GCA_039931535.1 Ignavibacteriota bacterium | reverse complement strand
AATAATTGATGAGCAAAACAGGAGAATCAATGTCTAACACACTTGCGAATGCTAAACTTGGAATTTTCATTTTTTTGGGAAGTGTATTATTAGTGGTTTTAATTTTTCTTCTTGGAAATAAAGATCAATTATTTGCATCAACATTTAACATAAGAGCGGATTTTAAAAATACAGAAGGATTGCGAAATGGTGCTTCAGTTAGATTTGGAGGAATTGATGTTGGTGCAGTTAAAGACATTAAAATTCTTGATGATAACAGCGGAAGAGTTGAAGTAATAATGAGAATTAAAGAAGATATAAGAAAATATGTCAAAAAAGATTCTCGCGCTAGTATTGAAACTGAAGGTTTGGTTGGAAATAAAGTTGTTATGCTATCAATGGGTTCAAATGATGAAGAACAAATTTCGGACGGCGGTAAAATACTTTCTAAAGAACCTTTAAGTTTTGCAGATATAATTGAAGAAACACAGGGTATTATGTCTTATACAAAAAATATGACGAAAGATCTTTCTGAAATTGTTTCTAAAATTAATACTGGTGAAGGAACAATTGGTAAAATTATTAATGATGATAAACTTTATGTTGCTGCTACAAATCTTACAAATACCGCTGATAAAAATTTGAGTTCAATTTCTGAAAATATGCAAAGTGTAATGGAGTTGTTTGATAATCTTGGCACCGGAGTTAAAGATGTTGTTACTAATATAAATCAGATTGTAACTCGTATTGATACCGTTTTACAAGGTGTTTCTGAAGGTAAGGGTTTGCTTGGCTCTTTAGTTTCGGATAAAGGCAAAGAAGTAAAAACTTTAAATCAAATATTGGATAACATTGTTGTTGTTACTGAAGAAGCCAAATTATCAGCATCAAAGCTTTCAGAAAATATGGAGGCACTAAAACATAATTGGCTATTTAAAAATTATTTTGAAGAGCGCGGATATTGGGATACAGAAGAATATGAAAAGAATATTGATTCAAAAATTCTTGAGTTGAATGATAAAATTAAATTATTGGATGAAAAGATAAATGAATTAAAATCACTTGATAATAAAAATCAATAAATGACTGAAGATTATATTTATAAAGATAGTTTAGTAGCAATCTCTAATTATTCAATAACGTTTTTTAATTATTATTATCCAACCAAAAAAAATCTTACAGTTGAATTTGGTGATATTGAAAAAATTGAAATCAAAAAACTAACTTTGTTAAACGGTAAATATAGGTTTTGGGGAACAGGAAATTTTATTTGCTGGTAACCAAAAAATTTTAAGAGAAATACAAGAGATGCAATATTTTTTATTTTTCGTAAAACGCGGAAAATAAAAATTGGGTTTACAGTCGAGGATTCACAAAAAGTGATTTCAATCCTAAAATCAAAAAAAATGATTTTTTAGTCCTTCTTTAAAATTCACCGTTTATTTTATATATCTAAGAACTCACAACTATTTAATTAAAAAGATTAAATTATACATTCAGATTTTGAATTATCTGCAAAGATGCAAAAAAGTAAAAAAGTAAAAAAAATAATTGTAAAAGGTGCGCGTGAGCATAATTTAAAAAACTTAAGTTTTGAAATTCCCCGTAATAAACTTGTTGTGTTTACAGGTGTAAGCGGAAGCGGAAAATCATCCTTGGTTTTTGATACGATTTATGCAGAAGGACAGCGAAGATATGTTGAGAGTCTTTCTTCATATGCAAGACAATTTCTTGAGAGAATGAATAAGCCCGATGTTGATTTTATTCAGGGTATTTCTCCCGCAGTTGCAATCGAACAGAAAACAGGTTCTCGAAATTCCCGTTCAACTGTTGGAACAACAACCGAAGTATATGATTATTTGCGTTTGCTTTTCGCACGAATTGGAAAAACAATATGCTTTCAATGCGGCAAAGTTGTTACAAAAGCAACAACGGGAACAGTTGCTGATTGGCTTGAACAGCAAGCAGATGGTGCGAGATTTTACCTTGCATTTCCACTTCACGATCATGAAGGACATTCTGTAAAAGATGAAATTGAATTATCAAAGAAACGCGGTTTCTTTAGAATTTATTTTAAGAAAAAATTTTATGATCTGAATGAAGATCAAATAAAACTTCCAAAGAATAAATATGATATAAAAATCGTTGTTGATAGATTTAAAATTAGTAGGGGCGAAATTCGTGAAAAACTTTCCGACTCAATTGAAGTAACGTTTAAAGAGGG
>JBDTRQ010000283.1:0-4993 GCA_039931535.1 Ignavibacteriota bacterium | reverse complement strand
ATCAGTTGTTTTCTTATTTTTCTCAAGTACATCAAGCAAATCGTTCCTGTTAGAAAAAATTCCTTCAATTGCGATTGAGTTTCTTATTTCATCTCTAAAAAGCGAGTACCATTCATTATTAGAAACTGCAATAAGCTGGATGTTTTTCTTACGAAGCTTTTTAAACTGTGTTAGTAATTTGCTTTCCATAATTGATATTTCCGAATTTTCCGAATCTTTAGTTGCTGCTAACTTATTAAAATAAAATGATATAGCAAATATAACAGTTTGTGTAGTTCGGAAATTATTGAGAAGTACTATTCTATGACTAATAACAGAATATATCCTGTTGAGCATAAGAAATAAAAAATCATCTTATAAAACGAAAAATATTATTAATGATGCTAAAGCCTTATCTCCTTTTTCATCTTCATCAGTCAGCTAATCCGCTATGGCGGATGACTGCAATAGATACTGTTTCTTAAATTTATTTATTGCAGTTGACTTTAGTCAACTGAAAAAAGAGTTTAAGATATTAGAAGGCTTTAGCCGTATAAAGGAATCACAATCATTTTCCTTTTTGCTATTAAACTTTTTGATGTTATTTTATCGTTAAATAATTCTAAAGATTATAGCTTACTTAAACTAGGATTGGTTTACAGGGGAAAAAATCCAGCACTTAAAGGAGAAAGTTAATTTTATGGCTACTTTAAATTACTTAACCACTGTTCCCCGGCTATATCAGCATCTTACCGAAGAATACAGTAATGAAACCAACAATTTTGTTATTAAACATAAAGTTGATGGCAAATATGTTGGGGTTACTTATGATCAACTTAAAGAAGAAACTGATGCGTTTGCATTTGGACTTGCTTCACTTGGAATAAAAAAAGATGATAAGATTGCTATCATTTCAGAAAACCGTCCGGAATGGGTTTACAGTGATTTTGCAATTTTAGGTCTGGGTGCGATTGATGTGCCGCTTTATCCATCACTTACCGCAGAATCTGTTGAGTTTATTCTAAATAACTCGGAATCAAAATCGATTATCGTTTCTACAAAATTTCAGCTTAACAAAGTTTTAAAAATTAGAGATAAGTGTAAAACTCTAAAGTTTATAATCCTGTTGAATGAAAAAGATATCGATCCGAACAACAAAGATTTAATCGCGTTTAGTAAAGTTCAGGAATTAGGAAAAGCTTTTAAGAAAGAACATCCAAACTTGTTAAAAGATAATCTTAATTTTATAAAACCAAGCAATGTTTGTACGATTATTTATACATCCGGCACAACCGGCGAACCAAAAGGTGTGGTGTTAACACATAATAACATTTTATCAAACGTGCAGGCTGCACTTGATTGTTTTCCAATTTCCAGCTCAGATGTATTTCTTTCGTTCCTTCCACTCTGTCACATCTTTGAAAGAATGGCTGGATATTACACAGCTTTTGCTGCTAAATGTACCGTATGCTACGCTGAAAGCATTGAAACAGTTGCACAAAACCTTATTGATGTAAAACCTACAATTATGACAAGCGTTCCGCGTTTGTTTGAAAGAATTCATAGCAAGATTATTAAAAACGTGGAATCACAGTCAGAAAAAAAACAAAAAATATTCTACTGGGCAATGGATGCTGGAAAACGATACAGAGATGCTCTGAAAAAAGGTAAAATTCCGTTATCACTTTCATTACAATACAAGCTTGCAGATAAACTTGTTTATAAAAAATTACAGGAAAAAACTGGAGGCAATTTAAGATTTTTTATTTCCGGTGGCGCAGCTTTGCCAAGAGCTTTGGGAGAGTTTTTTGAATCGATAGGAATTATAATCGTTGAAGGTTATGGATTAACTGAATCATCACCAGTAATTTGTGCAAACAGAGTTGATGATTATAAATTCGGTTCGGTTGGTAAACCATTTCCCGGTGTAGAAATTAAAATAGCATCAGATGGAGAAATACTTGCAAAAGGTCCAAACATAATGCAAGGCTACTTTAAAAATAAAAAAGAAACTGATGCAACCATTAAAGATGGATGGCTTTATACAGGTGATATCGGAGTGTTTGATGCTGATGGATATCTATTGATTACAGATAGAAAAAAACATCTATTTAAGACATCAGCCGGTAAATATATTGCACCAAATCCAATTGAAAGTATGTTTCTTGCAAGTAAATACATTGATCAGTTTGTATTGATTGGTGACAGACGAATGTTTTTAACTGCTCTTATCGTACCTGATTTTGAAGCTGTAAAGGAATATGCAGATTCACATAAAATTCCTTATGATAAAGTTGAAGACTTGGTAAGGGATGAGCAGATTTATAAGATGCTCGATAAAGAAATGGATCAATTCCAGAAAAAGCTTGCAAACTATGAAAGGGTTAGAAAGTATGTTTTATTGGAAAGACCATTTACAATTGAGTCCGGTGAAATTACACCAAGCTTAAAAATAAAACGCAAATATGTTGAGGAAAGATATCAGGATTTGATTGATCAGATGTACCTGAGTTTAGAAAAATCTGTTCCGATAAATTGAGTTAAGTGAAAAATGAGAATTATATTAAAAACATTTTCATTATTAGTTTTAATATCTGCACTGCTACTATTTATTGATTTATACTTGCCATCAATTCTTGCTAAAAGTTTGCCAAAAGCTGATAAGGTTATCGTAAATAAATCTGAGCGTAAACTTTATCTGATGAATAAAATTTCTGTAATTAAAAGTTATGACATTGGACTTGGTAAAAATTCTGTTGGACCCAAACAAAAAGAAGGCGATTCTAAAACTCCCGAAGGTAATTACATTTTAGATTATAGAAATCCTGAAAGCAGTTATCATCTTTCACTGCACATTTCATATCCAGATAAAAATGATATTGAGAGAGCAGATAGTAGTGGATATTCGCCAGGCGGAGATATTATGATTCACGGTAAACCAAACTATCTTGGCTGGCTTCCATTCGTTTATGATAAAACAGATTGGACTGATGGATGCATTGCTGTTGGCAATATAGATATTGAAGAAATTTGGAGTGCAGTTGATGATAGTACTCAGATTGAGTTATTGCCATAATTGTCATACTGAGCGGAGCCGAAGTATGACCATTATATTATAGCATTGTTATTGCTTCGCTCCAATAGCATCGCTCGCAATGACTGCATTTTTAAACCTTCAATCCATCAATCATCTGTTGATGGATTTTTTTGTTACTTGCTAAAATTTGTGGAGTGAAAATACCAATTTCATTTCCGGAAAAATCTGTAACCAATCCACCAGCTTCTTCAACAATTAATTTACCAGCACACATATCCCATGGCTGAAGTGAAACTTCCCAGAATCCATCAAACACTCCACGAGCAACATAACAAAAATCAATTGCAGCAGAACCTAATCTGCGTACTGCTCTTGCTTTTTTTGTTAAGACTTCAAATCGTTCAAAAGCGTTATCCGGATTTTCAGCAACATTGTATGGAAAACCTGTAACCAAAACTCCCAAACCTAATTTATCGTTATTGCTAACATTTATTTTTTTATCATTTGCAAAACTGCCGCTCCCCTTTTCTGCAGAGTAAAAAACATTTTGCATAACATCGTAAACAACACCAGCAATTATTTCATCTTTTTTCATCACACCGATTGACACAGAAAAAATTGGCAAACCGTGTGCAAAGTTTGTTGTGCCGTCTATGGGATCAATCACCCATAAATAATCCGAATCTTTTTTATACTCACCTGATTCTTCAGTTAAAATATTATGTGATGGATATTTTTTTGAAATAAAATCTATAATTGCCTTTTCAGATTTCTTATCAATTTCTGTTACAAGATTTTTTTCATTCGTTTTATATTCTATTTGAAAATTTTTCCCAAAACCATCTCGAACAATTTCTCCTGCAATTCCAGCAATTTCTAAAATGTCTTTTATCATAGCTTCCATTTTCCCTAGTCACACTGAGCTAAGCTTGCCTACCGGCAGGCAGGTCGAAGTGTGACTTTCTCTATTTGTCAATCGTCATCCTTCGTCTACGCTCAGGATGACAAAATGTTAATTAAATAATAGTAAAAATACAGCATCAACGATCTAACTGAAAACCGAGACTTCATTTCAAATATAAAAACTCTGCATCACACTACTAAATTGTGATTATTCTGTTCCTTGATAGCACATTTGTATTTGGGTATATTTGTGCACAAAATTGAGTGAAATTAAGGAGAAAAATTGAACCAAGCCGATCATTTAGCTAACAGTTCTAAAGAAAATAATCTTGTTGATGAGATTCCATCAATACTGCCTATACTGCCTTTAAGAGATATTGTAATTTTTCCGTATATGATTTTTCCCGTTCTCGTTGGGCGCGCACAATCAATTAATGCGGCAAACTTTGCGTTGGAAAATACAAAATACATTTTTCTATCCACACAGCGAAAATCGAGTATAGAAGATCCCAAGCCTGAAGATTTTTATCTAGAAGGCACAGTTGCAAAGATTGTACAAATATTAAAATTGCCTAACGGTTTACTTAAAATTTTAGTTGATGGTTTATTGCAGGCAAAAATAGTTTCGTTTACTGACCGTAAAGAATTTTTTGAAGGTAAGATTGAAGTTGTAATTCCTGAAACGATTGTTGATCACGAAATGAATGCACTCGTTAGACAAATGTCTCAGTTGTTTAAGGATTATGTAAAGATCAGCCGAAACGTACCGAATGAAACGATTGCCGCATTTGATAATATAGAAGAACCGGATAGAAAAATTTTCTACGCAGCTGCAAATATTAATCAATCAATTGATATCAAACAGAATATCCTTTCAAAGTACATTTTGAAAGAGCAGTATTATGAAGTTATAAAGATTTTAAATTCTGAAATTGATATTCTAAAAATAGAAAAAGAAATTGATAACAAGGTTCAGGAAAATATTGCAAAGTCACAGCGCAAGTTTATCATACAGGAACAAATAAAAATTCTACAGGATGAGCTTGGTGATGATGAAGAATCAACATCTGAATT
>JBDTRQ010000282.1:0-19270 GCA_039931535.1 Ignavibacteriota bacterium | reverse complement strand
CTTTGTTTCCACCTTCATAAATTTTACAAACATCTTTTAATATTACTTCTGACATTAAAATCTTTCAATACGTTAAGGGTTAATCATGTTTACCAGGAATATGCTTCAGGCGCTTCACCACCTGGCCCAGGCCAGATTTTCTCAAGCTCTATGATTTCTTCATCATTTAGTTCTGTATGCAAAGCTTCAATCATTCCTTGAAGTTGTTGTATAGTTCTAGGGCCGATTATTACGGAACTTATAACGGGATTTTTCAATAGCCACGCTATTGCTACAGCTTCTGGATTTTTATTAATAGACAAACAGAAATTTTCATATTCTTCAACTTGTTTTAACTGAGATGCCAATTTTTTTTGAACAATTTCAGTTTTCTTTCTCATACCATTTTTATCATTTAAAATTCCAGCAAGTATCCCTTCAGCTAAAGGGCTCCATGGAATTATTCCTATACCATGCTCTCTACAAGCAGGTATAACCTCTAGCTCAATCATTCGGTTAGTTAGATTGTATAGGCTCTGTTCAGATACAATTCCTAAATAATTTCTAGATTTAGCCTTAAGCTGTGCTTCTATAATGTGCCAGGCTGCAAAGTTACTGCTACCGTTATAAATGATTTTTCCCGATTGAAAAAGTAGTTCCATCGCTTGCCAAATTTCTTCCCACGATACCGTCCGATCTATGTGGTGCATCTGATAAAGGTCTATATGATCTGTTCTTAATCTCCTCAAACTTTCTTCACAAGCAGATCTTATATGAAGTGAGGAGAGTCCTCGTTGATTAACACCTTCACCCATTTTACCGTAAACTTTTGTTGCTAATACAATTTTATCTCTTCTATCACTATCTTGTGACATCCACTTGCCAATGATTGCTTCTGTTTTTCCACGTTGATTAATACCGCCATAAACATTTGCCGTATCAATGAAGTTGATACCTGCATCCAAAGCAGCATCGAGGATGGAAAAACTGGCTTTCTCATCAACAAGTTTTCCAAGATTCATTGTTCCAAGACAAAGTTTGCTAACTTGTAAACCTGTTCTTCCAAGTGTAGAATATTTCATTTTATTATTTCACTAAATCTGATAATTGAGATGCTACTTCAAACAGATCCATTCCTTTTGTAAATGGTAAACAAACACCTGTTGTGATTCTTACTTTATCAACCCAAGTTGGTGGAATAACCCTCGTTCCATTCTTAGCTCCGCTAATTGCACCAACAATTGCTGATATAGTGTCCGCATCACGTCCAAAATTACCACTGTAAATTATACCACGTTTAAAATCTCCTTCTGTTAATTTAAATATTGCCAGAGCTGAGACTACTGCTTCTGGGGATACTGATTTGTACTCAGTCCATAACGCATCATGTAATGGTTTCCAACATTCTTCAAGTGTTTTTCTTTCATCGATGATGCTAAAGGCTTTATTAAATGTAAATCTCATCCAGGAATCTTCTGGAGTAACATCAATTGCAGCTTTGCAAATTTCATCAACAGAAGCACCAGCCATCGCAACTGATACAGCGACAGCAACAGCTTGTGCACTCCATAATCCATCACGTGAATGACTTATTCGTGCATCAATCTCGGCTAACTTTGCAGCGCGTTCAGGATCTGCGGCACATGAAATTCCAATTGGTGTTACCCTCATTGCTGCCCCATCACTCATGTAATGAGAATTATATATTCCCGATAATGGAGGTAAAACGCCACGGCGAATATTTGCTGCAGCTTCTCTTTCACTAGCGCCTCCGCGTTTTAATTCTGAAAGCGGCAAGACATGAGTCTTCCAACTTTCTAATACATCAGAATCTGTTAAATTTCCATTTGTTTTGATGAGAGTAAGTGCTGTTAACAAAGCAAATTCGGTATCATCAGTGCCGGGAGCCGGTTTCTCATTAAAATCCATGGTAATTCCATATTGCAAATGATAATCCGGGGAACGCGCGATGTCACCAAAAGAATCACCAATCGCATGACCAACTAAAGAAGCTCTTGCACGATCGTTTAAGACAGATTTATTTTTCAATAGTTCATTTCTTGTAAGCATAATACTCTTTCGATTTTTATGATTTATATTTTGCAAGCTCTGATGTTCTTTTTGCAAGAGCACTTAATAAAGAATTATCAAATCCCTTTAAACTACTTCTAATCTTATTATTTAAAGGTTTAATCCATTTAGATGGAAGTTTCTTAGCCCCAATCATTGTCCCCATAATCGAACCAACTGTTGCTCCATTGCTATCTGTATCCCAGCCTCCCATAACTACATTACATATTGCTCTTTCATAATCGCCATTTGAAGATATCAATGCTGCAACAACAAGTGCAGCATTATTAATTGTATGAACCCAATGATATTTATCAAATTTATTATAGAGCATATCTACAGTATCATCCCAGGAGTACTTTTGGATAGGGAGAGATAAAACGAAATTAATTGCTTCTGCAAATCTTGATTTTGGTGGAACGGATTGAAAGGCTTCATTAATTATTTCACTAACATTATTATACTTAAAAGCACATGCAATTGCTGATGCAAAAAAGATTTCACCATAAATTCCATTACGAACATGACTCACCCTTGCATCTCGCCAGGCAAATTCAGCGGCACGTACAGGTTGACCTGGTGAAATCCATCCCCAAAAGTCAGCTCGTATTTGTGCACCAATCCATTCTCGGTATGGATTTCTAATCAGTGCTGTTTCAGAAGGACTAAAACCAGCAATAATATTTGCATAAGCAACTCTTTCAGCTGTAAAAGTCGATAATACTGGCAAGCTCTCCAGCCACGTCTGGATTACATGCTCTGTTAAAAATTCTTCTCCATATTTTTCAAATAAAGATAAATTGATCAAAGGATAATTCATATCATCATCCTCTGTCATACACTCAATATTTTCTTTTAAACTTTCTCTACCGCTGTGTTTATTCCATGGATATTTTTTTAGAAGTAAGTCTGGAATTCCTTTGCCTGTTATATAATCTGTTATCGGCCAAGTTTTATTCGAGGAAAGTAATTCAATAATTCCCAAACGAGGACTTTTCTCAATGGGTTTTCCAAGTAAGCAGCCGGCACATCTGCCAAGCCATCCACCTAATATTCTATCTTCAATAAATGCAGAGGAATAAGATTGAATATTTTCTGGTATCAGCTTAGTTAATTGAGTTATTTCATTCCATTCGGATGGTTCGTTTTTTTCATTCTGAACACTAAACAGATGAGTTTCAAGTTTACGATAAAACTTTTCTGAATTCGACTTTATATTCTCTTCGTTTAGATTAGAATCCAGTAATAGCTCCCACTCATCACGGAGCTCAGAAACATCATTCCCCTCTTCCTCGCGTTGCTGTAATTCATATTTAATTCTATCAGATATATCAATCCAAGATATTTTCATAACGATATTTTCTGACCCGCTTGATTTGAAATTTCTTCAACTAATTTTAGATAATTTTTTTCTGCATAACCTGGAATACAAATGCCCTTCAATGTTTTGATAGCACTTAACCAGCCATCACTAGCAAGTGATTTTAATTGCATTGCACCAGCTAAGGCGCCCACCATTGCTGGGAGTGTCTCGCCGCTTTTAGCAAAACACGATGCTGCTGTAACCGCTGTTTCAAAGTTATTTCCATGCACTTTAGCAATTATAAAAGTAATAGCTAAGGTTTCAGGCGCTACATTTCCAAAACTATATTCTCGATTTACAATTTTGGTTTGAATCTCAGGTAGAATAGAAAATACTGAATCGCTATTTTCAGCAATCACCATTGCATCATCAACAATTCTTCTGATCCAGGATAATACAGGAAGATATTGATAAGCTACACTTATAGCATCTTTAATATTTTGACCTGAACAAACTAATGAGACTGTAACAGCCATTGCTTGAGCTGCCCAAATACCATCCTCACCATTTGTAACTGATGCATCAATTGCAGCTAAATGTGCGGCTACCTCTGGTTGACCAGCGCAAAATATTCCAATAGGTATTGCCCGGGACATTGCTCCATCATCAAAATAATGCGGATTCTGTTTTCCACTTTGCGGTGGATTTATCCCCTTCCTTAAATTAGAAATTGCAGCTTGTGTGCTAACTCCACCACGGATTGGACTCTTTGAATTTGCTAGTTTCATCCATTCCTTTAGTAATTCTTGTTCATACAAATCAAACTTCTTCTTCATTAAAATCTCGGCTGAGAATGCTGCCCATTCAGTTTCGTCGGTTGGTGAGATATTAAAATATTTTGCAGGTTGATTTAAGGAAAATGGCATTGGTGTTACAATAACATTTGTTGTTTCCGAAGAAGCATCAATTTCTCTACGTATTCTTCTTGTCCAAGATGGAAGTAAAACACTTCTATGAAACATTGAAGTCCAGCTTATTGCATCACCAATTGCCAAACCGATCATAGCATTTTTTGCCCTCTGTTTTATATCATTCATTTTGTCCCCTCCAGGATTGGGCTAAAAGGGCAAGTTCATCAGCAACATCCAAAATATTCATATCCTTTACTGCATTGATGCAAATACCTCGTGAAACTGAAATACGTTTTACCCATCGATCTGAAATAGATTGAATACCATTTGATGCACCGCAAATTGCACCTGCAATCGCTGCGATTGTATCCGTATCTCTTCCAATATTAACTGCACCTAGCACAGCATTTTCAAAATTTAACCTTGCGGCAGTTATGATTCCAAATGCAAGACCAACTGCTTCAGGTGCTACATCGGTCCAAAAATAATATGAACACGTTATTGATGAATGTAGTGGTTTTATAGAACTCCATACATCTGTTGATTCATAGCCAATCTTTACCGCCTCGGTTATTGAATTGTATGTCCAGGAATCTTTTGGAACAACATTCAATGCCTCCTCAATAATTTTATCAAGTGAAGCTCCAGTCATGGCAATGGAAATTGCAGCCGCAACTGCTTGCCCACTATAAATTCCTTCTCCTGAATGACTAACTTCACCATCAATTTTAGCAAGATGTGCTGCTAAAGTTGGATTACCAACTGATGCAATTCCAAAAGGTGCAACACGCATTGCGAGACCATCGCTCCAACTATGTAAATGCTGTCCGGATTGTGGTGGTTGTAATTCGTTCAATAAATTTTGGATCGCTATAATTTCGCTAAAGCCAGCTCCCTTGTAAGCATTTTCGGATTTAAGAATATCTTTTCTCCAAGCCTGTGCAACATAGGCTGATGTTAGTTCTTTTTTTTTCTGCAATAATAATTTTGCACTGAATAATGCGTATTCTGTATCATCACTTCCGCCTTGATCATCAGATAGAAAATCATTTACCCTTCCCCAACGTGAAAATATTTCTTCTGTGGTTTTACCTTCTGTTGGACTCCCAAGTGCATCGCCTACAGCCAGCCCAATAAATGAACCTCGCGCTCTGTCTTTAAGAGTCATTACCAAACCTCCCCTCTTTTCTTGTAACGAGAAAGTACAATATTACTTTCGCGTTCAATGCGTTTGGCTGCTTCATCAACTGATATTCGGCCAGCAAATAATTCCTGAAGTACCGGATTTGCTACACGACTTTTCCATTCAACATAACCAGGTGCACCGAGCCAAGTACCTACACCAAGTGTAGTAACGGCAGAACATGTTATATCCCAATTTCCAATTGTATCCTGAAATTCTGGCATAGATAGACATGATTTTCTTGATGGAATCATCCAGTCATCTAATGCTAATCGAGCTGTATTTTTAGAGCTTAACATATAATCAATAAACATCATTGCTTCTTTTGTTCGCTTAGATTTTTTAGGAATGCTTAATGTTTGTGTACTTACACCATAAGTTTGTGTTTTTGCTTTTAATGGAGGCATAACTCCCCAACTAAAATCTTTTGGTGCATTTTCAACAAGCTGCTGTCTGGCCCATGAACCTATTCCTACGAGCATTGCAAATTTTCCACTAAAAAATCCTGGGATCATACCCGCTCCCGATTCTCCGATACTTGAAGGTGATACGGATTTATCTATATAAATCATATCTATTATAGTTTGTAGTAATTTTTTTTCTTCATCATTTACTTTAACAATAAAATGATCACCCTCTTTTCTAAAGAATGAACCTCCAAAACTAATAGAAGTATTCATTATAATGTTAGCTGAATTGCGTAATCCAATCCCTGCACCATATTGATCAATAACATTATCACCATTAATATCCTTTGTTAAAGAGATTGCCGCACTTTTAAGATCATCCCATGTCCAGGGATTTTCAACTGTCGGTGAAATAATGCCTTCTTTTTCAAATAAAGATTTATTATACAATACAACTAATGATTCGATAAGAAAAGGTATGCCGTCAACTTTACCATTTGGTCTAGTTACTGTCGCCCATGCCACATCCAGAATATCATTCTTCATTTCAGATGTTATGTATGGTGAAAGATCTGTAAGATATCCTCGCATAGCGTAATCAATTATTACAGAAGATTCATAATGAAAAATGTCTGGGACATCACCCGTTTCAAATGCAGTAATCAAATAATCATGAGCAGAATTCCATGTACCTTGAATATATTAAACCTGGAGATCAGGATGAGAGTCATTCCATTCTTTTACAATTGATAAATTTGTGGCAATTGATCTTTCCTGCCATGCGAGACTAACAAAACGGAGCGGGAGATTTTTTTGCTCGCGTTTCTCACGAGTAAATAAAAATATCACTACAGAAACGACTATTAAGAAAAGCACTATTAATACGTTTCGTTTCATTATCCTTTTAAAGCTCCTGAAACTAATCCAGTTGTTAGCCATTTACGCATAAAAACGAATAAGATTATTGATGGAATAGTAGCGATAACACTTGCAGCTGCAAGAGGTCCTGTTCTTGCCTGTCCTTCCATGCCTGTATAACGAGCTAATTCGACTTGCAATGTTGCTAGTGCCGGACTTTTCATCAATACAAAGGCAAAGAAAAATTCATTCCAAGCAGATATAAATGCAAACAGTGCTGACGCACCTATAGCAGGTAGGAGCAATGGCATCAACACTCTAAAGATTACTTGTGTTCGGCTCGCTCCATCAATCACAGCAGCTTCTTCTAATTCAATCGGAATACTTTTTACATAGCCGTGCATCATCCATAAAACAAATGGAAGCGACCACACGACATAAATTAGTGTGAGACCAACAAGTGAATCAGTTAATCCAAGATGTCTTAACAAAACATAAAGTGGAATCATAACCAAAATGACAGGGAAAATTTGCGATACAAGAATCCATCCTAAAATGCCATTATTAATAATAGACTTATATCGCACCATAGCATAAGCTGATGGTACAGCAATAAGTAATACTAAGATAGTGGATACAATTCCAACGATTAAACTATTCCACATAGTCAGAAATACTTGTTGACCTTCAATGACTGTAATATAGTGATCAAAAGTAATTTGCTGTGGTAGAATTGTAGGATAACCAGAATAAATTTCCTGTGTTGATTTTAAAGAACTTGAAACAACCCATACTAATGGGAACAATAAAAATATGATGAATATAATTATTAATAAATGAATAGTTGCTTTTGAAAAAAATTTCTTCACTGTCATGATTCTTTTCTTTCTCGTAACTGAACTCTAATGTACATAAACAGCATTAAAGAAAGAATAATTACCATTACATTGCCAATCGCAGCAGCATAACCGATATAACCGTACCGAAATCCTTCTTCGTATGCTGCAAGCATAGGTAATCTTGACATTCCACCTGGTCCGCCTTGTGTAAGTACCCAAACTATTCCGAATGTGTTAAAGTTCCACATAAAAGTAAGTGAAATAATTGCGGCTAATATGGGTTTTAAAACAGGCAATGTAATATGCAAAAACTGATCCCATAATCCAGCACCATCAATCTTACCAGCTTCGTATAAATCATTTGAGATTGTTTGTAAACCTGCTAAAAGAAAAATTGCGGCTTTGGAAATCTCACCCCATACTCCAGCCACTATAATAGCGGGAATAACATACTCAAAACTTGTTAACCAATTTATTGGCGATGATATTAATCCAATATCAGTTAGTAAAATATTTACTGCTCCAGTATTTGGTTCATACATTTGTCTCCAGAGAATTCCACGAATAATCGGTGGAGTTGCCCAGGGAATTAAAATTAAAACTGTATAGAAGGCTACAAATTTTATTTTATTATTTAGTAGTAAAGCAAGCCCTAAGCCTAATGATACTTGCAGAGCTGTAACAATAAAAGTCCAAATCATTCCAATCTTAAAAGAATTCCAGAAATACTCATCATTAAACAGTTGCACGTAGTTATCGATACCATTAAAAGAGATCGGATCTCCTAAACGATAATCAGTAAACCCTAGATAAATACCTCGCAATAAGGGAAAAAGTGAAAATACACAGACAATAAGTATAACTGGAAACAACAATTGTATTTGTCCTAATTCTTTTTTTGAGTAGAGTGTATGTTTTTTCGGTTTTACAAATTTCATTTATTATGATCATTATTTTTTTACTAATGAAGTACAAAGTTCTATCAACCGATTCGCAAATTCATCGTGTGATTTTCCGGGTTTATTTCTTGCTGAAATAATAATGAGATCATTTTCAGGATCGATGATAAATACAGTGCCGGATGCAGCACCATGACCAAACGCCGATTCACTGAGTCCTATTCCTTCCATTAACGAAGTTCCTATTCCCCAACTTCTATCTCCAACATTAAGTTTTGTTGGCAACATTTTTTCAAATGTCTGTTGCGAAAATAATTTATATCCTTTGTAAGTTCCCTTGTTTAGCAACATTTGTCCAAATTTTGCAAGATCAATTGAAGAGCAATATAAACCACCGTATGTATTATCCGAATATGCACTGTTCATACCAAGTGGAGAAAAAATGTAGTCTTGAAATAAATATGGAATTGCTTTACCAGTTAATCTTTCTACTATCTTTCCTACAATTGCATATCCAACTTTGTGGTATGAAAAAGTTTTTCCAACATCAACAAGAGGAAGTATTTGAGCAACTTGGTTTTCCAAAGATACATTCCAGTCTGATGCCCACTCGCCGGCAAAGTCTAATCCGCTTGTATGTGTAAATAAATGTCGAATTGTAAGTTTGTCATTCCCACCAAGTTCACTTAAATATTTACTAACCGGATCATCAAGACTAATTATTCCTTGCTCAATAAATTGCATCATTAAAACACCAGTTAACAGTTTTGTTATTGATGCCATCCATATTTTAGAATCTGTTTTTATTGCATTCCCATTTTCATCTAAACCAAATGCTTCATAAAAAATAATCTTACCATTATGAACTATTAAGGTAACGTTTGGAACATCACCGGTTACTGCCCAATCAGCGCAAAGATTTTTTATTCGATCAATGGGATCTTTATTATCAGATGATGGTAGTTGAACTGAATCATTTATAAAAGGGAAGAAATTTTTATCAATTTTTTCCGGCAATGATAAAAGGTTCGAAATACGATTTTGCCTATCAAGTTTTGCTTTTAATGTTATCCACCATTGCCTATCTCTATTTCGCGGAGTATCATAATTACTAAATGGATTGTTCAGATCTTTCATACCTGCCAACAAAATTGCAGCGTCAGAATCGTACCACGGAAAATATTTCAAGCTACCGAATGAAAATCGTTCTAAATTATTTTCATATTGTTGCCATGCTTCCCCAGTAATTTCATATTCTTTAAATTTATTAATTTTAATTGGAACATTTTTACTATAATCATCAAACTCTACATCCGAACAAAATAAAGTAACATAACGGTTAATCCGAAATCCAGTTGGTGTTACTCCGTCAATCACTGCACCATAGCGTCCATGTATCTCAGCAAAATTTACTTTTTGAAAATCACTGTTATAATAAGTAACATTGAGAGAAAATTTCCCGAGTTCATTCTCAACCAATATTTCATTTTTCCATTTGAATTTTGGAAACTCACCAGACGGAAAAACATATTTATCACTAACTAACTCTTCATCCATAAATGCAAAAACACGTTGCTTGTTAATTTCATTCCAATAAATAGAATCGATTGATTTATTATCAACTTTGATAATTGTATTTGTTGAATCAACAGGTTGATGATTTCTGGGAATTGAAATATGTACTTTTGAAATTACTCCATCAGTTTGCAGTCTCCCTTCAGCAATTAATGTATTTGATGTAAAAAGTTGCACTAATGAATTATCATTTTTTGCCAAAGTACAGAGCGTGAGCAATGCATCTCCCATATGAATAAACTGAACATTTGAAAAATAATCTTTTCGTTCATTTTCAATTGCAAACTTAAGTGCATCTTTATATGCAAAAAGTCTGTACCATATCTCATTTGCTGAAGATCGAGCTTGAATTCTTATTCTTAGTGTTTTTTTTTCTGATAGAGCTGAACTAGAAAGTGTTAATACCATATAACCAAAATTAGCTCCGTTTGAGTTTTGGTAAACAGTTATAAATGAAAGTTGAATTCCATTTTTACCAAACTTATTCCAATAGCTATCACTTTTAGTTGAGAAAGTAACTACGCTGTCACCATCAATAAACAAATCGAATAACTCTGTACCAAGATTATTTCCGAATCCACAAACCCACAAAAATGATACAGAATCACCTATAACTGAATTAGAAATTTCTGATGTAGTCCATTCAATCATAGCTTCACTTCCAGAAGTTCTTACTACATAAGCTGAATCACGATTCTCTCCACTGCGATGTGATTGATAAGGTGAATATAAACCTCTTTCTATAGATTGAAATCCCTCAAACCATTGAGAGGGTTGAGATTCAATTGTGAAATGTAGTTTTGCCACTGACTCTATATCTACTTGAGCTGTGGTCAGTAAGGGGAAAAAAAGTGATAGAATGAAACAGAGTCTTTTTTGATTTACCAACAATCTCAACATTTTAATAAAACGTTTTCTCATTGTAATTGTTTTGTAAGAAGCCAATTAAAAACCGCTGGATTATTATATGTACGTGTCCACGCATCGTGAAATAGATCTGAATAAATCGTAAAAGTTGGGCTACCACCACAATTAGTTAAAGTGGTTATTACACTCTGCGCTTCGTGTAAAGGAATTATTGGATCGAGCTGCCCATGAAATCCCCAGAAAGGAATATCTTTTATTACACATAAATCCCAACCATCTTCAATTCTAAATGCTATCGGCATTAATGCAGCAAACCGATTGGGATATCTGATTGCTAAATCAAGTGTTCCGATTCCACCCATACTAAACCCTGTTAAATATATTCGGGTTGTATCAACAGGATAACGTGCAATTAGGCTATCAATTAATTTATTCAATTTGATATCTGTTCTATCATAATACCATTCAGTTGATAATGGACATTGTGGTGATATTACAATAAATGGGAAATCATTTTTTCCATCTAATATTTTTGGAAGTCCATCACCTTTAACTCGCCACAAATCTTCACCCCTTTCGCCAATTCCATGTAAAGAAATTATTAAGGGAAATTTTCCATTCTCCACTGCGGAAGAATCACGCGGCATAAACATTAAATAGTTTAGAGTTGAAGGATCATATATTTCCTGTTGAATTATCGGATCACTTCCAAAATCTGGTTTACCTAAAACATAATCTGCAAAAGCTCCATTAGGCTGAGCAGCAGCATGATTAAAAACAAGTACGCGGTTATTATCTTCATCTACGATATACAAACGTCCAACATCATCCCCATAAACTCCTCGAATATTGCTAAATCCGTTGCGTGAATAGCTCTTAAGATTGGTTGTAAAATCTGGCTGACCCAGAACACCATCCGCTGTTGCGCCATTAGGTTTAAAAGAAACTGAATCAAATCTTATAACTCTATTGTTATCATCCTCACTAACCCAAAGATGGTCAAATGCGTCAACATAAACTCCCATAGGTCTATTCATTTTTGTTGCTGACAGACCACTAGTTCCGGAAGTAAAATCTGTTTGACCTAAGACTGCATCAGCATTTGCACCATTAGTTAAAGTTGATACATTATTAAATTTTAAAACTCGATGATTTAATCTATCAGTAACCCAAAGGCATCCATTTCCATCGACAAAAACTCCAACAGGTCCTTTCATTTTATTAATAGTTGTTCCACCAGTGTTTGTCGTAAAATTAGGCTGACCTAGGACAACATCTGCATTAGATCCGTTAGATTTTGATGAAGCATTATCAAATCTTAAAACTCTATTATTCAGATAATCACTTACCCACAAGCTTCCCAAACTATCAATAAAAACTCTTAATGGATCGTTAAACTTTGAGGCAGATAACCCGCTTGTTGAGGTATTGAAATCAATTTGACCTAAAACAGCCTCAGCCGGTGAACCGTTAATCAATTTATCTGAAGAACTCCATCTAAGTACACGATTATTATATCTATCTGCTACAAATAACTTACCTGTTGTAGGATCAACTGCAACTCCTGAAGGTGCATTTAATTTACTTGATGTCGTCCCAGAAGTACCTGAAATAAAGTCAAATTGTCCTAACACTCCGGTTGCCGGCATATTATTAATTAACGGAGATTGAGCAAATAATAGGCATGATAATAATAGATAGAAAAACAAAAAAGTTAATCGTGATTCCAACTTGAAGAAAATTTTCATCATAAAATCCTTACTTTAGCAAACACATTTTTTTTACTTCAATTCCATTTGATGTTCGTAATGCATATAAATAAATTCCACTACTAAGTTTTTTTGCATCAAACTGAATTGAATAAACCGTATTTGAAGTTGTAATTTCATCAAATAATGTAGCAACTTTTTGACCAAGCAAATCATAGACCTCCAATGAAACATCACCTCTAGTTTTTGTAGAAAATATTATGTGAGTAATCGGGTTAAATGGGTTTGGATAATTTTGTCCAAGAAAAAAATCTGAAGGGGATGATAAATATTGCAACTGATCAATGGAAGTAAGTGTTGATACATCAAATCTTAATACACGACTATTACTAAAATCTGTTATCCAAATATTTCCACTATGCGAATCAACAAAAACTGATTGCGGATAGGCAAAATTACTTGCCGTAGGTGAATCCAAAACATTTTGAGTGTAATTTGATTGAGCCTTTACAAAGCTGCTACAAATTCCATAAATAACTAGATTGATTAAAAGGATTTTGAAATAATTCATAAAATATCTGAAAGTAATTTAGTAATGCTTAACAAAACCAACCTCACTTAATTCGTTTAAAATATTGGTTGTTTCCAATGTAAATCAGAAACAACCTTTAAATTATCTGATTTTATTTCATCAGTAACATTTTTTTGGTCTCACTAAATTGTGATGTTTGAATGGAATAGAAATATATGCCGCTTGATAAGTTTGAAGCATTAAAATCTATTTCATGGAATCCTTGCTCTTGTGATTCGTTTGCTAGAACAGCAATTTCCTCACCGAGTGAATTCATTACCACAACTTTTACGTTAGTTCTGTCTTTAAGAATATATCCAATTTTAGTTGTTGGGTTAAATGGGTTTGGATAATTCTGTAATAATAAATAATTATCAAGACTAACTATACTAACTTCAACTTCATTTGAATACTCAAATTGGCCATTGAAATCAATTTGTTTCAATCTATATGAATATGTTCCGACTGATAAATTTATATCTGAGAAAGAATAATCTTGTTGTTCTGTAGTTGTTCCAAAACCTTTAACAAAACCAGCTGTTATAAACTCAGAATTTGAAATGCTTCTTTGAATTTCAAAACCACTATTATTTAATTCAGTTGCTGTACTCCAATTTAAAGTAACCTGTTGATTTTGAGAAACTGCTGTGAATGAGGTTAGTTCAACAGGAAGTGGAGTGACATCATAACGAAGCACACGATGACTGTATGTATCGGGAATCCAGATATGATTATTTGCATTATCAATAAATATAGTTGAAGGATAGTTAACTCCCGTTTGAGAAGTTACTCCGCCTGTTGTAACAAAATCTGGTTGACCTAAAACATAATCTGCATTAGCTCCATTAGGAATTGTGGCGGCGTTTGAAAAAATAATTACTCGGCTGTTTCCTTCATCACCAACATATAATCTCCCCAAGCCATCCATAAACATGCCACGAGGGCCATCAAATTTGGACTGAGTTAATCCTGATGTGGATGTTACAAAATCTGTTTGACCTAACACTCCATTGGCAGAAGAACCATTTGTTAATCCTGCTGCATTGTCAAATCTCAAAACACGACTATTATATCTATCAGCCACCCATAATTTTCCATTAACATCAACATATACACCCCATGGTGCATCAAACTTTGACGCTGTAGTTCCTGAAGTTCCTGTCACAAAATCAGTTTGCCCTAAAACACCATCAGCATTGCTTCCATTAGGTTTTCCTGAAGCATTGTTAAATCGCATAACTCTATTATTATCTTTATCTGATACCCATAAGTTTCCACTACCATCAACAAAGACACTTGTTGGAGCACTTAGTAAGCCGGCTGTAGTTCCAGAAGTATTTGATGTAAAATTTGGTTGGCCTAAAACTCCATCAGCATTTGCTCCAGTTAATTTTGAGGATGCATTATCAAATCGTAAAACACGATGATTGTCTCTATCTGCAACCCACAAAGTTCCGTTAGCATCAACATAAACACTATTTGGATTATTCATTGTTGCAGCAGAAATTCCACCAGTGTTTGCAGTTCTTGTCACAAAATCTGGTTGACCAAATACTATTTCAGCAGGTGATCCATCAATTAATTTATTGGCAGAACTCCAACGTAAAACTCTCCTGTTATCTCGATCGGCAACAAACAGTTTTCCAGTAGTAGGATCAACTGCTACACAAAAAGGCTCTGCCAATGTTGTAGAGGATGGAGAAGCATAATTTGTATTTGTTATAAAGTCAGCTGTACCTAACACACCATTAGCTGGCATAAAGTTCGAAAGTGGAACCTGGGGAAATATTGACAAATTGATTATTGTCAATAGAAATATCACTCCAAAAAACATCTTAATATTTTTCATATTGCCTTCCAAAAAAAAGTTAAAAAATGATTTAAATATTTCCTACACAAACTGAGTATAAAGCTTTTACTTTTTCCTCCTTTCAAAATAAGAGCTCAATCAATAAAATATGAGCTCTTCAACTTCTATTATTTCAATTATTACATTATTTATTTCAATTGGTTATTTAATCAACATCATTTTCTTAATTAGAGTTACCCCATTAGTATTTAGTTTATAAAGATATACGCCTGTTGAAAGGTTAGCAGCATCAAAAGTAATGGTTGTTGAGCCCGCTGATAATTGCCTATTTACCAGCACAGCAATTTTTTGTCCTATAGAATTAAAAACTTCTAAGGTTACAAGTGAATTCTCTTTAAGTTCGATTAAGATATTTGTAGTTGGGTTAAATGGATTCGGATAATTTTGGTGCAGAGTTATTTGTTCAGGAATTATTGCACTCTCATCATCCACCGAGGTTATGAGATCATTTGAATATACTGTAAGCCCGTCTCCTTTTTCCGCAACATAAACATATTTACCGTTGACAGCAACCCCTCTTGATTGAGGGACATCATCATAAAAAGCAGATTCAACCGGAACAGTTGGATTTGAAATATTTATTGCTCTTACTCCGGTCCCTTCTGATGCAACATAACAATAATCACCATCCACTGCGGACATATATCCATAACCACCTGTATAGATTTTTGAAGTAAGTGTAGGTGAATTGAGATCTGTGATGTTGAATAGCTTTAAGCTATCTCCATCAGGAACGAAAGCATAATTACCATTGATTGAAAAACCTTCGTTACCAGTGGTAAAAGATCCTGTGGACCCTTTTTTTATCGGGTTTACAGGATTTGTTAAATCATAAAAAGTGATTTGTCCATAATCTGTGATTCCTGCTATAGTACCATTAACTGAAACATTCTCCCCATAAACTTCAGTTCCAGTATAGCCCAAAATTATAGGATTTGTCGGATTTGAAATATCAATCATACCCATTCCACTATCACTTGCAGCAACATAAACAATTGAACCGTTTATGGCTATCCCTCGGGCACGTGGAGTTTGTAAAGTTTTTATTTTAATTGGAACCGCTGGGTTTGTTACATCAACAACATAAACTCCTGAATCTCTAGCAGCTACATAAGCATAATTACCGCTTACAACCACTGCTCTTGAATCTCCGCCAAGATCTGCTGTACCAAGTAATGAAACATTCGAAGGGTTTTGTACATCCAGTATTCTTAAACCGGCTGAACCATAAGCTACATATGTTTTACCATTGTAGTAGAATGGAATAAAAGCTGATCCAGTTGCTGCAGGAACTGCTGCTAGAAAAGACGTTGTAACAGGTGATGATGGATTAGAAACATTTATTGCACTAATTCCAGGTGCTGGATTTCTATTTGCTACAAATACATGCCCCGTTGGCGTTCCACCAATTGTTATAGCTCCGTAATATAAAGATGCTGCTCGACCGGTTGTAAGGATAGTAGTGACATAAACAGGCGAAGCTGGATTTACAAGATTATAAATCGCTACACCTGCATCTCCAATGGCAACATAACCATAGTTTCCATCAAAAATAATTCTTGCAGTTCGATATCCAGATGGTACATCTACTACGTTTACTGGGTTTGTTGGATTTGTAACATTAACAACGGCTAAACCAGCATCATAGTTACATACATATGCATAACCAGAGCGTACATTTATGTATTGATGATAACCACCGTAACCATCTATTCTTCCAACATAAATTGGGGCAGCTGGATTTGAAATATCAACAATATGACTTCTTGAACCGGCAGCGATATATGCATATTGACCTGATATAACAACACTTTCACAGTATGCTAAACTATCGATTGAAGTAACCAGCACAGGATTAGATGGACTTGAAATATTATAAATTTTAAATCCTGCACCACCTGCAGCTACGTATGCGTAAATACCACTGGTAGCAATACCTTCACATGTGGTTCCAGGTGCAACTTCAACTGAAGCTACTAACGAAGGAGTTGTTGGATTTTGAACATTTATTAACCACATTTTACTTCCACCACTTGCTACAATGTGTTGTGTTCCATTAATAGATGTACGGACAAGATCTTCAACAATATCAGATAATATTACACTGCCAATTTTAACTGGAGATTGTGGATCTGAGAATGTTGCAATTTGCATTTTATTTCCAATTCCGTAAAACACAAGTGAGCCGGCAGCAAATACAGCTTTTGATTCTCCCTCACCTCTTCCAAAATTTCCCAGAAGAGTCATATTCTGAGATACTTGTGCTATCAACATTTGATTTGACAATGCCATAGTCACAAGAATTAAGAAAAATTGTCTAATAGTTTTCATACATAGCTCCTTTGTTATTTATGAGAAATTAAAAGTTCAATTTATAAATTCAGATTCTTCAACTTTGTAGGTTGCCATAAACTCATCAACCTCAATCCTTTTAGGAGCAGCATTTTGTGCACCTAAACAAGTGACTGAAATTGATGCAGCTGCATTAGACATTCTTGCAGCTTTTTCTATGGGTATGCCCTCTGCCAAAAAAGCCGCAAGTGATCCGCTAAATACATCACCCGCTCCTGTTGTGTCTATTGATGTAACTTTGAATGATGGAACGTGTTCCATTGAATTTGGTAAAGCAGCAAAGTATCCTTTATAACCCAAAGTGATTAGAACATTTTTAATTCCAAATTCAATAAATTTATTTGCTATCAATTCTAAACTATTCGAGTCTGTTATTTTTATTCCTGTTAACATCTCAGCTTCAACGATATTTGGTGTAATTATATCAACATTGATTAAAAAGTCTTTGTCTAGTTTTTGTGCGGGCGCAGGATTTAGAATAACTGTTGCGCCCTTTTCTCGAGCCATTTTTATTGCGGCTTTTATTGTATCAACAGGTGATTCTAACTGTACAAGTAAAATATCCGCCGATAATATTTCGGTTTTTACATTTTCAATATCATCTTCGCTCAATGCCGCATTTGCTCCTGATGCAACCACAATACTGTTTTCAGCTTTATCATCAACAACTATAAATGCAACCCCTGTCGGTAACTCCGAATCACGAAAAATAAACCGCGTATCTATATGTTCTTCGTTAAGTCGCTGAATTGCTTCTTGTCCAAGCAGATCATTACCCACACGTGCAATAAAACTAACATCCGCGCCAAGCCTTGCAGCGGCAATCGCTTGATTAGCTCCTTTTCCACCGCCGCCTGTTGAAAAGAATCCGCCGATAACTGTTTCACCTGGGCTAGGTATTCTTTTTGTTTTAATTGTCATATCAGCATTGTAACTACCAATAACAACTACTTTATTCTTCATAATAATTTCTAACCGAATTAATCTATATATGTATTATTTCTTTATTTTTTTCTCAAATAATTATTGTTCTTTTTCAAAATGAAAAACCTAAGGAGAAAGTATGTACTTGGGTTAATTCTCCAAAATCAACATATGCATAATTGATTGTTCCGACAGTTGAGCCTATTGGATAAGTGATGCCAGCACCAAAAGTAAATTTTTGTACATCATAGTTAATTTTATACCCTGCTCTTATAAAGAACATATTATCGAATGCGTAACTCATCCCAAAATGGAATTTTTCCTTTCCATCATTTGGATGATCACCTTCTATTACAGCGGTTAATAAATGCAGACTTCCTGGCTCATCAAAAAAATCCATTGCCAATCCAGCACGAAAATCTAATGGCATTCTTACATAATCAGATTCAGTTTGGTACTCTTCACTCCAACCGCCAAAACGTGAATCTGGACCAAAGTTTCTTGCAGTAATAGCAATACGTAAACTTTTAAAACCGGTATAATACATTGTACCAATATCCATAGACCAATTGCTCATCGAAAGCTCGGCAATATGTTGCTCCATATATCTGATACTTCCACCAACTGATAAATTATCAGTTATTTTTTTTGCGTAGGTAAATCCAGCAACAAAATCGTTAGCAGAAAAATTATTACCGGTAATAACTGGAGAAGTGCCACCATTGCTTGATGGTGCGTTGATAGTTTCTGGAATATCACCATAATCAAGCATTGCAAGGCTAATACCGACAACACCAAAATCTCCGAGGCTGTATCCAGCTGCAATTGATTGATAATTAATATCAGCGATCCACTCAAGTACATTAACCTGAACATCAATATTTTCAATATCCGATAATGAAGCAGGATTACCAAATACTGAATTTGCATCTCCATTAGCAATTACCGTAAAT
>JBDTRQ010000281.1:0-4971 GCA_039931535.1 Ignavibacteriota bacterium | reverse complement strand
CAAATATAAAAATAATTCATTCTATACCGAAAGTCTGAAATCTTGAAACTTAATCTTATTATATTTCGGATATGCGAATCCCTGAATCGAAAATAGAAGAAATACGAAATTCCGTAAGTATTGTTGATGTAATTTCTGAATATGTGCAGTTAAGAAAGCGCGGTAAAAATTTTATCGGGCTTTGTCCGTTTCACTCCGAAAAAACTCCATCGTTTACAGTTACTGATGAAAAACAAATCTTTCATTGCTTTGGCTGTCACGCAGGCGGTAATGTTTTTAAGTTTTTAATGGATTACAAAAAAATATCTTTTGTGGAATCTGTACAGGAGATTGCTGAGCAAAATGGAATTGAAATAAGCTACGATGATGAAGGTTACAACGAAAAGCAATCAGAGCAGGAAATTCTTTACGATATAAATACTGAAGCAGCAAAATATTTTTCCAATAATCTTTTGCACGATGATGAAGGTGAGATTGCAAGAAATTATTTTCAAAAAAGAAATTTAAAAGTACAAACGATGCGTGCTTTTGGTTTAGGATATTCACTTAACGGTTGGGAAAATCTTGTAAACTTTCTAAAAGAAAAAAATATTGATTTAGAAAAAGCTTTGCATCTTGGTTTGATAGGGCGAAATAACGACGGAAGAGTTTTTGATAAGTTAGCAGGAAGAATAATCTTTCCAATATTTTCTCCCAACGGTAGAGTCGTTGCTTTTGCAGGAAGAAAACTCCGTGAAGATGATTTTGGCGGCAAATATATTAACTCGCCGGAATCAATAATCTACATTAAAGGCAGAATTCTCTACGGACTTTCGCACGCTAAAGACGATATCCGAAAACTTGACAAAGCAATTATAGTTGAAGGTTATATGGATTTGATTTCGCTTTATCAAAGCGGAATTAAAAATGTTGTAGCAGTTTCCGGAACAGCATTAACTGATGACCAGACGCAGCTTCTTTTTCGTTACACAAAAAATGTTGTGCTTCTGTTTGATGCCGATGCTGCGGGCATAAAAGCATCTATGCGAAGTATTGAAATTTTATTGCGCCGCGATTTTGATGTTAAAATTTCTACGCTGCCCAAGGGTGAAGACCCGGATTCTTACGTTACGAAATTTGGAAAAGAAGCTTTTGAAGAAATTATTAAGAAAGCAGAAAATTTTCTTGAATATCAAACAGCTTATTATGATTCGCAGGGAATGTTTGATGATCCAACAAAAACTGCGGAAGCAATTCGCGATCTTGTAAAACCAATTGCCCTTGTTGATGATGAATTGAAAAGAAAACTTTTAATAAGAAACATCGGCAGAAAATTTAATCTTAGAGAAAAACTTTTAGAAAATGAATTAGACAAAGCTCTTGATTTTCAGAAAAAACAAAACAGAATTCAGCAGCAAAGAATTTTTAAGAAGGAAGAAGCTCAGCAGGAAAATTTAATTCCCGCAGAGAGGAAAACAGTAGCTCCGCATTTTTATAACACCGAACGAGAATTAATAAAATTACTATTTGAAAATAACGAAGAGATAATCGTACTTATCACAGAGAACATTCACGAAGAAGATATTCTTGTTGAAGTACATAGAAGGATTTTTGAAAAAGTTTATTTTGAATATGAAAATCGCGGCAGCTTAAATCCTGCAGACTTAATTTCTTTGTTTGATGAAGATGTTCAATCCTACTTGCGCGAATTGACAATTGAGAAATATAGTTTGAGCAGTAATTGGCAGGACTTAAATCCATCTATCACTCAAGAAATGATAACAAAAAAATATGCAGTTGATTTAATTGTAAAGTACAAGCAAATGCAAATCGATTTACAAATTGCTGCGAATGTTAGTTTACAAGAAAATGTTGAAGACGAAGAAAGATTACTTGAGTTGATGAAAGAAAAACACGAATTGGAAAAACAAAAAAAATCAATTCGTGCGGAACTAGAAAAAAATAATAACGTTGAATAAAAACTCAGTGTAACTCTGTTTTTTCTCTGTTTACCTTGTGGTTTAATTCCTAAATCCATTACACGGAGTGACACTGAGAATCCGCCGCGGCGGAACCGAGAACCAAAGAGTGAATAATCCCGCTTCAAAAATGACTAAATGCAAAAAGCAAAACAAATACTTAAAGAAATTTTTGGCTACGATGAGTTTCGTCCGCTTCAGCAAGAAATTATAGAAAGCATTGTAAACAAAAAAGATTCTCTTGTTATAATGCCAACTGGAGGCGGAAAATCTTTGTGTTATCAAATTCCCGCTTTAATGTTTGATGGATTAACAATAGTTATTTCACCATTGATTTCATTGATGAAAGATCAGGTTGAGCAGCTTAGGCAGCTTGGTGTTGATACAGCTTTGTTAAACAGTTCATTATCACAAAAGGATTATAACTTAAACTATGAAAATGTAAAATCGGGTAAAGCAAAACTACTTTATCTTGCGCCGGAATCTCTGCAAAAAGAAGATGTAAGCACTCTGATAAAAAGCATTAAAATAGATTGCATTACAGTTGATGAAGCTCATTGTATTTCAGAGTGGGGGCATGATTTTAGAAAAGATTACAGACAGCTTGGCAGCTTTAAAAAAAATTTTCCATCTGCTGTTTGTATTGGATTAACTGCAACTGCAACTCCGCGTGTGCAGGACGATATTATGAAAAACTTAAAAATGGATAATCCTAAAAAATTCATTGCAAGTTTTAATAGGCCAAATTTATTTTTGCAGGTGTTACCTAAACGAGAAACATTTCAACAAGCGATTGATTTTCTTAACGAGCATAAAGATCAATCGGGAATAATTTATTGTTTCTCCCGCAAGCAAGTTGATACGCTGCACGATAGTTTATCCGATCTTGGCTTTTCAACAAAACCTTACCACGCTGGTTTATCTGATGAAGAAAGAAACGCAAATCAGGATTTATTTATTAAAGATGAAGTGCAAATTATTGTTGCAACCATTGCTTTTGGAATGGGAATTAATAAATCCAACGTGCGGTTTGTTTTGCATTATGATCTTCCAAAAAATCTTGAATCATACTATCAGGAAATCGGACGCTCCGGGCGCGATGGTGTCCGTTCTGATTGTCTTTTACTTTTTAGCTACGCAGATATTTCTAAAATAAATTATTTCATCGATCAAAAAGAAGATGAGCGTGAAAGGCTTTCTGCAAAAGTTCATCTTGAAGCAATGATTAAATATGCTGAAACTGAAATCTGTAGAAGACAGCCGCTTATAAATTATTTTGGAGAAAAGTATAAAGTTGATGTTTGTGGAATGTGCGACAACTGCTTATCGGAAGATGATGAAAGCGATAAGGTTGATGTTACAATTTTAACGCAAAAATTTTTATCAGCATTAAAACGTACGGGAGAAGTTTTTGGTGTAAATTATATAATTGATGTTTTACTTGGCAACGATACGGATAGAATTATAAGCAATAATCATCACATGTTAACTGTGTTTGGTGTTGGAAAAGAGTTAAGCAAAAAACAATGGCAATTACTTTCACATCAATTAATCAGAAAAGAAATTGTTATTCGCGATACTGATTATGGCAGCTTAAAACTGTCTAAGTCTGCTTCGGATGTTTTATTTAACTATAAAAAAGTTTTTGGTTTAATCAAAGAGCCTGAAACTAAAAAGAGAAAACTTCGTTCTATTGCTCTTGAGTATGATCAAAAACTATTTGATTTACTGCGAGTAAAAAGAAAACAAATTGCTGATTCAAAAGGTGTTCCGCCGTATGTTATTTTTGCAGATAGTTCGCTGATACAAATGGCAACAGACTATCCGCAAACAAAAAATGATTTACTGAAGATAAACGGCGTTGGTGCGAAAAAGTTAGAAAGTTACGGAGCGTCATTTTTGCTTATCATTAAAAACTATGCTGCACATAATAATATAAAGGCGAAGAAAGAAAAACGAGTTGCACGATTACAAAAAAAAGTATATGATGAGCCGCGCCATCGTGTTGTAAGTAGGGCATATAATAATGGAAAATCAATAACGGAATTAGCGCAGGAATATAACGTACAGGAACAAACAATAATAAATCATTTTGTGCGATTTACGAATGAAGGGAACAAAATTAATATTAATGGGCTGGCGGAAACATTAACGATTGATAAATCAAAACAGAAAAAAATATTTTCCGAATTTGATGAAAACGGTATGCTGCCATTAAAACCAATCTATGAAAAATTTAACGGCGAAATTTCTTATAATGAACTACGTATTTTAATACTTATTTATCTTAACAAGAATAAAAAATAAATTAGAATTATCGTAGCACAGACTTCAGTCTGTGCCCTTACAAATGCAATATGAATTACCGACAAGCAAAAACCGGCAAACTAATGATAGAAATCCTACCGGATAAGTGTGACTTTTGTGGCTGCTGTGTAGGCGTTTGTCCCGAAGATGCAATCGAACTGAAAGAAGCAGAAATTTTTATAATTGATGAACGATGTACAAACTGTTCAAAGTGCGTATGGTCTTGCCCGATTGAAGTTATTAAGTTTAATAAAAATGGTGTTCCTTTTAAGTAGACAATAGACAATAGGCAATGAAAACAATGAATTTAACGTTTAAAGATTTGACTGTATATAAAAAAGCTTTTGAATTAGCGATGCAAATTTTTGAAGTCTCAAAAGGATTTCCTAAGGAGGAAAAATACTCTTTAACTGATCAGATGAGAAGATCATCAAGATCTGTTTGTTCTTCAATAGCTGAAGCTTATCGAAAAAGAAGATATGAAGCACACTTTATTTCCAAAACTTCTGATGCTGATATGGAAAACTCAGAAACACAAGTATGGCTAGATTTCTCATATGAATGTAAATACATTGATAACTCTATGCTTGAAGAATTAATTATAAAATCAAAAGAAATTGTTAGAATGCTCAACCATATGATAGAAAATCCCGAAAAATATTTAAGGAATGCAGACAAAAAATAAATCGAATATTTGCTTACTGCA